>JADJTG010000006.1 GCA_016711285.1 Sphingobacteriales bacterium | reverse complement strand
TTGTGCGCAAAGATTTGAACCGACAACAAAAGACACCTATCCATCACATAATAGAAGAGAACATGAATCTGAAACATATTGATTTTGTTAGCGAAACAATGGTAACTTAGATCTTCAGCGAATATAAATAAACAAAAACCCAACAAATCAAAAGAGATGTGAAAAGAAGTACAACACTGTTCAACATAAACATACACTTGGAATATGTGAGGGTATGGTGATGTTTTATACCCTGAATAAATAATATATTTAATAATCGTTTTTATTTTATAAATAATTTTGATTTTTAATCATTTGTGATGTTTTTTAAAATTTTATTCTTACTCTGTCCGTATATTGCTTTGTAGATTAGGCAGTCTTTAATGAATAAACGGGGAACAAGAATTTTTTGATTAATCAATCCTTGAAACTCTCATATGAAAATTTTACTTATGTACCTATAATATTGGCATTTAGTTCATTTTTCTTTGCAGGGTACTGATTGTTATGTCAACCTTTGTTGATGATTATCTGAAATAACGGAACTCTATTTATAGTATGTTATAAACACTTCAAGTTGTTAATCTGCATACTTGAGCCTTATAGATACCTTATTTTTGGAAGCCTATAAAAACTTTTTACGGCAACGCTCAAACTCAACCTAATGATAGTGGTGTACACCCTGAAAACCCTGTTGTTAGGCTATTTCATAACGGCAGCGATGCGTCAGAGCGCGTGCTACCATTTTTGTAGGCGACAGTTGCGCTGTTTTAATCAGCGATAGGGAGGGTATTCATTTAAAATATTATAGCGCAGAGGTATCGGTTTATACACTTACAAAATGCCCGGAGTCTATGTTTTTAATACTTTGCCCACAATACCAAATTGAGAAATTTTAGGTTAGAAAACTTTAAATTTTTGCTTTAAAGATGCGGGTATTCGCATAGTAGCGGCGGGATACGATGAATGCTCGCGGAGCGGTTTTATAGATTTTGACATCGTAGGTTGTTCTTCGCACGACAACCTGCACGCCGAGGTGAGTTGACTGATCGTTGGAATGTAAAATGCAACTGATTGAGTGCCTTCGGGATTTCCTTATATCGGTTATTGTATAAACGTATAACAATCGGGGTATCACCGACTCGTGGCAGCACTCGGGCAGCGGTATACAAATAGTGGTGGATGGCGTTGTAATAGAATATTGCGAATCGTATAAACAATGGCGAAAATCAATAATTACCTTCCGACCTGTTGCATTTGTGGGATACCAACAATGCCCTCATTCAATATTGCGAGTCGCACCGCAACAATTCTACTACCATTGACGGCGGCGGCTTTGATTTGGACGGCGGCGTTACCAACCCTGGTGTTTAATACAATTATTCGCACGACAAACTATAACCCGCCTATCTGATAGCACAGTTTTCTAAGCACGCCCTTTTACAACAATATTATCCGCTACAACATATATCCGAAAACGATGAAAACTCCTATTATTCCAGTATTCATTTGTGGGCTTGCGATGCCGAGCACTACCACGCCCCATAATGTGGATATACACAATAATACTGTATATAAAGATGCTGCCTACTACTTCGGGCACAGGCGGTGCGATAGAAATTCAAACCGACCCTTTTTTATGATACCAAAGTATTCAACAATATATTTATTACCAATGGCACTACCGAAACCGTCAAAAGCCGCCTCAATGCCGATGTGAAATTTTGGGGCAATAATTATTGGGCTGTTGATGGTAATTTAGTATTTTATATGCGCTGGGATAAAATTTACCACTGTTGGAAGAGTGGCGCAACGGTGTTTTTCAGGAGCGTTGATAGATGGTACAAATACCGGGATTTAATGTCAATCCATTGCTCTACGATGCAGGCGGCGGCGGCACAGTGGGCAGTCCGGAACTTTTTGAACACCGGCCCGCTTGTGGCAATATTATTTGCAGCCGCTATCGCCGCTCATCAATCAAGGAGTCGCTATTTTTGATTATCTCAATATTGACGATGGCAATCAAGATTACTACCGCAATGCCTTACCCACCGACCAAACTTATGATGTAGGAGCGTATGAGCGCGGAGTTATGCAGGAAGCCGAAGCCTTGTTGTTGCAAATCAGCCGCGATAGTGAAATTGTGCCTTGTGAGGGGCAGGTTAATTTGACCTATGCGTCACCAATTTGGGTACAACAGCTGTGGGACTCCGTCATTATCAGCGATTTGCTGCCTTTGGGCGTGCAATATTATCTCAAAATAATCCGCAGGGTATTTATGATGCTGCTACCGACACCTGGACGTTGATGCAGAGAATTGGAGCAGGAGCAGAGGTTACGCTCAACCTCACCGCCGTTGCCAAACAGAAGGCATACAGAATAGAAATGGACTCTTTGGAAGTGGGGATAGATGTATCAACCTCAACAGGCAGGGTACTTGTATTACTACCCCTACAAAGTATGCAACAATGAAGTAATTTCAATAGAAGTAAGTGCGCTGATGGAGCTAATCAATATCAGTGGCATCAGCTCAATGAAACCACGCAACAATACGAAACCATTGCCGGAGCTTACTGCACAATACTACACTATTACGGCGGTGGGCAGCTACCGTTATACGCCTCAATGGTGCTTTTTTAGATACCAACTGTACCGACAGCAGTTGTTGTCCCATAATCGTCAGCGGCGAAAATTGTTGCAACAGTTGCTACAAAATTGACTTTATGCGCGATTAAGAACACTACAAATTATAAATAATAAAGACCATACACCGCTGAACGGGCGAGTATGGTCTTTTGAATGGGAACAAAGAAAAATGTTTTGAAGATTAACTTTAAATCTTTGCTTGATAAAATCTTGGATTTAAAAGAAAAATGTTTTGAAGATTAACTTTAATCCCCATTTAATAAAACTTGGATTTAAAAGAAAAATGTTTTGAAGATTAACTTTAAATTCCCATCTAATAAAATTTTGGATTTAAAAGAAACATCTTGATTATTATTTTTAGCGAAAAATGATATTGTAATAACTATATACAAAGTTCATTTTATATTTTTTAAAAAACGGAATAATATTTAATTTGATATTTTAAGTAATATATTTTATATTGTAAAGTGTTGATTATTACTAAAATATAATTAATAAATTGAAAATTTCAAATGAACTTTACCGACTTATTCATTCTTTAACACAGAACGAAAAACGACATTTTTCTTTACACGCTTCTTTGCAGACAGGCGGCGAAAAAAACAACTATCTCGCTTTATTTGACGTTTTGGAGCGGCAGCAAAATTTTGAGGCTGCTGGCAAGGTGCTTCAAAATCAAAAAAGCAGATGGAAAAAAATTTTCCTCTTATACAGCAATATCTCTACAAAAACCTACTCAAATCTTTAGAGCAGAGCAACAGCCACAAATACATAGACCTGCGCCTGAGTCATCTGCTCAATCAGTGCAGAATGTTGTATCATCGCGGGTTGGTACAACAATGCCTGAATTGGCTGCGTAAAACTGCGACACTGGCACAACGCTACGAGCGGTTTTTGATATTGTATCAGGTATATGAGTTGGAAACCTCTCTCCACATTAATTACAGCGTAGAGGGATTGAATGAAACCATACAGGAACTACGCGATAAAAGGCAATATTGCTTGCAGCAGCAATCAATACAGGAGCAACTTTTTTTCTTGAAAATGCAGATTTTTACTCTCTCAAAAATCATTGCAGGTACGCAATGAGCAGGAGCAGGAATATTTGCACCGCACTCAAATTGCAAATGGCTGTTTTTGAAGAAGAAAACTCTGAACATTTTCTTTTTATGCCCGTATCCATTTGCTTTCTTTCAACGGCGTTTATTATTTTTTGACGGGCGACTATCAATCGTCTTTTCAAGCCAGCCATCAAGCATTGCAACTATGGCAGCAACAGCCGCATTTTATCACCGAAGATTTGTATTTATATTTAGGTGTTATCAATTCTTTTTTGTTATGCAGTCCTTTTCTGGGAGCTTACCAAGCGATGGAGGAGTGCTTGGAAACCGTAAAAAAAATAGAATCGAACCACAATAAAGATTTGCAATTGCGCCAATTTTTGATTTATCATATACATAGTTTTGTGCTGCTCACCCAAACCCACCACTACACCAAAGCCCTTGATTTGCTCCATACTACACAAAGCGGTTTGGAGCGCGATGGCGCAAGGGTGGGCTTTGAATGGAAATTGCGTTTTAAGGTGATGTTTGCCAATGTATTGTTTATCAACCAACGCTACAACGAAGCCTTAGATGAAGTATCGGATATTTTGGAAATGAATGCTAAAGGATACCGCGAAGACTTGAATGTAAGTACTCGCATGCTACAGTTGTTGTTGCATTTACAATTAGGCAATGAATTGTTCTTGGATTCTTTGCTGCGCAATACCTACGAGGGTTTGCGCAAGCAGGCGCAACTCTACGAATTGGAGCGCACCTTTTTGCGCTATATCAAAAAATACCTTCACGCAAGCCTCAGCAGCGATAAACCTGCAAAGCAGACGAGCAACTGCTCAAAGCCTTGAAAATTTTGGAGAAAAATCCTTTTTTGAAAAAGCACTCTACTACTACGATTGGATATATTGGTTGAGCAGCGTATCGCAGCAATGGCAGCGGTTCATAAAAATAAAAAACCGTTTTTTATTATCAGGGGTCAATAGCACCACTGTTGTTGCGGTTGTATTTGAGCAGACGGCTTTTCCATTCGGGGTCGCGGACTTCACCGTTGGCATCGGAATGAACAAGCCGCATGTCGTTGCGCATCAAATCATCATCACTAAACACAAAAATTACGTTGTTCTGGCTTTTTATTTGGTAATACTGCCAAATTTCGTAAGGCTTTATATCGCGTTCAAAATCAGCGAAATCAACGGAATTGGGCGCACCGTATTGTAAATATACCCTGCCTCTGTCGGTTTCAAAACCATTATAAATGGGTCCGGAATATTTGCTTTCTACATAATCCACTTCTTTTTTGTAGCGTAAAAAAGCAGTTTCGGGATTGTAGGCATCGCGTTGTGTCCAAAAATTATACAAAAAATTGCGCTGATATTGTATGTCGCCGTTTTTTTTGAGGTTGATGATAATGTCACGCTCATCGGGGCGGGCGATGGGGCGCAGCGAGCGTACATAAAAAGTAACCTGCTCATCGCTGAGGCTGCTCACGAAAGTATGCGCCGTGTTGAGTTCGTTGAGTTGCTCCAAACTCACGCTTTCGTGTTTGTGGTTGCGGTAAAAGGCGGCGCGGCGACTGCACAATACTTCGTTTTGGGCATTGCGTACTTCGAGCAGCAATTCGTAATTGCCAGAGCTGAGGTCGGCAACATTTACCTCGCTCAACAACGCATTGACGGGTGCTGCTTTTGGCGTTTTGAGCCGCCGATATTATTCATCACCCGACTGGAATCTTTGCGCACCACCTGATACGTCACCACATAATCCTGCGCATTGGCGGTCTGGTGACTGTTGTAAATTTCGGCATAAAAACTCAATTTCGTAAAACTATCGGGATAATACGGAAACACATAGGGTACCATTTCTATGCCGTTGCGCACAAAAGATTTTTTGGATTCGGGTGTTTCTTTTTGATACACTTCCAAAAATAAAATATCCGACACCGACACCGCATTGGCAGGGTACGCTTCAACGATGAGGTCGCTTTTAAAAGTTCTGCTGTCGGTAGCCGTTCCGTTTTCGTCGCCTACCTGCAAATGCAGCGTATAAGCCAGGCGGCAAGGTGTAGCGTTTGATGTCCACCAAATTGAGTTGCGATTTGTCGGCTTCGGCGAAGTTGGGGCTGTACAATATATATTTGTCGTAGGCTTTTATTTGTTCGCCCTGCTCCACCCACAATGCAATGTTGGCGGCTGCCTTTTGCGAGCCGTCTGTTTGGGCGGCAACATTGAGGCTTTTAGCCGGCACGCTGATATAAATTTCTATATACGAACCCACTTCGGGGTTGTAAAAAACATTGTAAGAATACACCACTTCTACGGCTGCTGCCCACTGCGCCGACAAAAAGGCAGCACAAGCGAGGACGGCAAAGAATATTTTTTTCATATTGTTGAAAAATTTTTTTGAGAAAAAATAAAAACAAACAAAATGTAAAAGCACCCCGTGCTGTTTACGACACGAAATTACACCATCTTGTTGGGAATAAGTGCATATTGTTTAAAATGAAATGTCATGGAAATTTCAAAAAAATACATTTTGAGTTATTCCTTGCTTTTGTGATAGCAGCAGCGACACGAAAAACAGAGATTTTCGCTTGTTTTTTTGCATATTACAATAGCAGATGTTAAGTGTGACTATTCTCCGCACACTTTGTCTAAACAACAACTTATTTTTATTTTAAACCAAACTATGTATTATTATGAAAAAATTAACACAACTCTGCCCCCCCCCGCATTGCGCTATTAGCGAGTTTTTTATTGATGTTCTTATTCGGTGCCTGCCAAAAGCCCGAAAATGACGAACTGTTGTCACCCGAACCCACTACGCAATTTGACAACGGCAAAATTGATGGCGACGACAACGACTGCGTCCTCTATCAAAACTTCGAAGCCGAATTTTGCTGGAAATTAGAAATCAATAACGCCAGCAACCTCATCAGCTATTTCAACGACCCCAGCAATAGTTGCCGCAATTGCGTGGGCAAACCTTTTATCATCAATGGCGGCGGCAAGCAATACACCGTGCAGCCCTACAGCCGCCCCGATGCAGGCGTAGATTTTTTGGTAACAGATGGCTCTACCCGCTATCTCTTGTCCAATACGACATCTATCTATGTGAAGCAGGTAAAAAGCAGTACCGCTCCCAACAAAAACCTCAGCGTGGTATATCGTGTGGCGCAGGAAGTGTTGAAAAGCGGCTACAATATGTCGCAGATAGGGAGCAAACTCGGCAGTGCAGCGCAGCCTTTTCTGTTGAGCGATGGTACGCTGAAACTCAACGTGAGCAGCAACTTTGCCGGCGACAACCTGAGTACCCTGAGCCGCTACGAAATAGGCAACTTATGCGAAAACCAAAAACGGCAGGTGGTGAATTTGTATATGGAAAAGCTGGGCTTTACGAGTGCGAGCAGTACCTATACTTATGAGTATATGATAAATGTGGCTTTGAGCAATTGCGGATTTAGTTGCAGCGGCAACGGTTTGCTTTCGGTAGCGAGTGCCTGCGCCGACCCGATTTGTGTATTCAACGGTATTATGGGACAAATCAATGCGAACAATACCACCGACCAACAGAAAGTACAACGCGCTTTTTTGCAGTATGGATTGGGGTTGAGTGCGGCAGAGGTGGCAGCAATTTCTCTTCCAAATTATAGCTTTATAACAAGTGATTTATATGATGCATTGATAGATAGTGAAACGTTTTGCCAACGTGCCGATAACCTTAAAGCGTTAACAGGTTCCTTATCTCAATATATAGAAACAAATTCAAATGCCACTCCCGCAATAGCACAACAGTGTCTTGATTTTGAGAGTGCTAAGAATTATGACGTAGCTGCCACTCAGGCTAGTCAATTAATGTTACATCTGCTGGGTACTCCTAACGGTTTAGTGACAGCTTATGAAACAGGATTATATAATGCTCCTTTTATTTTTTCGGCACCTACTATGTTTTCTTATAATTTATACAAAGAATATCAAACGCAATGCGCTATTTTGCGAAAAGCGCACCCCCGGTGGACAGACCTTGCTATTGGGCTTGAAGCGACTTGGTTGGTATTGGGGGGATATGTACATACAGGCTTGGATATTTGCGGATTAATTCCTGCGGCAGGAGAGCCTTGTGATTTTACAAATGGAATCTTGTATACTATTGAGGGAGATGGTGTACATGCCACTTTGAGTTTTGCAGCGACCCTCCCTATTTTAGGTTGGATAGCAACGGCAGGAAAATATGCCAAAATTGGAGTGAATACGGCAGCAGGGTATGTTGAATTAGTTCTAAAACAAGATGCGTCGGGACTTATTACTCATGAACTTCCTGATTGGTGGAATGCAACATTCAGGTCTATGGTAGGTGTAACCGACCCGTTAATGGAAGCACACCATCTAATCCCCAAAGCCATATATGATAATGCCGTTATACAAAAAGCTTCTCAATCAATAGATATTCCATACCATATACATCACCCAAAAAATGGCTTAGGAATTTTAAAAATTATTCATGATGGTCCGCATAATTTGTATTCAGATGCAATTAGGAGTAAATTGGGATCAGCACTCAATCCTGCTAATGGAACAATTGCTAAAAAAATGACAGATATTTACGGCAGCTTAGATGCTGCCCCTGCAGAAGTAGTACAAGAAGAGGTGGTTTTATTTCAAAATTGGTTACGAAATTTATTACAGAATAATCCGAATACTCCTCTGAATCAATTAGATAACGCTATTAATTTATATAATCCTTAAATATAATGAGTAAACTATTTAAATTGAGATATGGAACTTCTTCAGAAAATGGTAATACAATTATTGTATTTGCTAATGTTCCCCATCCTAGAAAATATAACACAACCGAATCTTTAGCGGCTGTACCTATGGAAGGTCTAATCACCCACTCACTTATTTTTCCTTCTTTCAGATTTAGTAATGAAGAAACCTGCTGGGCAGATTATATGATGAGTAACTTACAACCTTGTTTTATGGTATTGTCCTCTTCTTTACAGAAATTGTTTATTGAGTCAAAAATTGTAGAATGGGATAGTTTTTCAATAAAAATAGATAATAGTTATTATGATGTTTATAATTCCCATACAGACGTAGGTATTTTTAATAATATTATAGGCGGTCAAGAGCAAAGAACTTACCAAGCCTTCCGCTTGCGCTACACCAAAATAAACGAATATATTAACTGGCAAAAAACAACTTGGGAAGCGTTTAATTTTGATAATGCCTCTTTTACCAAATACGATGAAGAAATTATCAAGATAACTTCACAAGAAGACTTAGAGAACAAACGACGCGAATATGGTAGAAAAAGGATAATTTTAAAAGATTTAGTATTTAAAAAAAATATTTTGTTTGACGACCTTTTTCGTTTGTCTGCTGATTTTGGTATTGGTGCAGATTTTATTGTTACCGAACGCTTAAAAAATAAAATGGAAACTGCGAATATCAGTGGAGTATATTTTGAGGAATTGATTTTTATTGATGAATGATTAGCTATTAAGAGAAAAATCAGAGAGCTTTTTGATAATTCCCCCCCGCCGCCCGAAAAACACCCCTTCGGGCGGCGGGTTTTTTGTTGCGGCAACCCCCCCCAAAAAAGCCGTGACCACTCCCTGCGCATTTTGTCTAAACAGCAACTTTGTCGGCGACAACCTGAATACCCTGAGCCGCTACGAAATAGGCAATATGTGCGAAAACCAAAAACGCAATGTGGTGAATTTGTATATGGAAAAATTGGGCTTTACGAGTGCGAGCAGTACCTATACTTATGAGTATATGATAAATGTGGCTTTGAGCAATTGCGGATTTAGTTGCAGTGGCAACGGTTTGCTTTCGGTAGCGAGTGCCTGCGCCGACCCGATTTGTGTATTCAACGGTATTATGGGACAAATCAATGAGAACAATACCACCGACCAACAGAAAGTACAACGCGCTTTTTTGCAGTATGGGTTGGGGCTTTCAGCAACTGAAATAAACGATTTTATGCCGTATTTTGCACCTATTGCCGCTGATGTGATGAGCGATGCCGTAGCATTGAATGACCCTGAATTTGTGTTGTGCGATGCTTTATCTCTGATGACGAACGACCACGAATATGTCTGGGATAGGTTAGTGGAGTTTCGCGAACTCACAAATGATGACGATATGTCGCTCCTGAACGAATGTAGTACTAGTAACCCGAATTATCCGCTTAGTTTTTGGTATGATTTAACGCTATTTACGATACCGCAAGTATGTATTGACAGATTAGACAACTTAGGCGATGGATATGAAAATCAACCTTTGAGTACTTTTTCAACAGGAACACTCATAAATTTTGACTATTATGGAGTTAAAATGAGCGAATTGCCTAATAAACCTAACACGAATACACCATTCACAATGTTTGAGCTACAAGAATACATTAGAAAAAACTATTACTTTTTTGCGAATACAGGCGGAACAGGCTATAATTATCATAATGCCACAACAGACCCTCCCATTTGGCTGTCTTCCAATCCTGTTACAGCCATGTTTGACTTTACAATAACAGGAGATGATGGTAGTGTTATCTGCGCTCAAAACACAGAATGTTGCTGGATATTTTCTACTATTCAAACACCTCTTGATATAAATGGCAATGGCACTGGCAGTCACCCTGTGAGCGGCAATAGACAGTTTGGGATAAAATTAAATACAGACGGTACTTACGAATTTTACACAAAGGGTATAGATAGGAGTAATTCTTTCTTTAGTTATTTGACCGAAAGTATCACTTTTTCTGCTGCTGATGAATTTTGGCAGGGGGTACAAGATAAAATCGCCCAGTTTGTTATAGATAATGGAGGCGAAATATCATTTCTGCCTGTTGTAAATGATATACATCCCGAGTTAGAAACGATAAAAAATCTATTAAAAGGTCAAGATCCCATCAACTATGTACCCTGTCCATGAAACATTGGTTAATAAAATTTATTCTTAGAATACTGAGTTATATCATACTATGGGCAACAATTACTTATATAATCTCATGGGTGGGGCTAATATTTCATTATTTAACGCTTCCAACTCAAAAATTTAGTTTTTCAACGGCAAAATTTCCAGCGTTAATGGGATTTTATATGGGATTTTATAATGCAGCTATTTTGTTCAGCATGGTCGTTATACGGAAAATATATCCTAAATTTAATTTAAAAGGTAATCAATTTTTGATATTGGTTTCACTTCCTATCGTTATTTGGGGGATATATTCTCTCATATTATGTCTTGATTTTTCTTATAATAAATTGCCGAACGGGTACAATCAAGAAAAACTCTATAGATGGTTACTAAAGGTGGCAGTATTTTTTATAGATTTCATTGTATTAATCATTGCTTATAAAATATTTGTAATACCAAAATCCAATCAGAAATAAAACATAATTCCCCCGTCGCCCGAAAAACACACCTTCGGGCGGCGGATTTTTTTAGCTCTGTATATCGGGCAACTGCGCAAAAGTACGGCACTTGCGCACAAAAAACTGCCACAGCACCGAACGGCGATACAAACCCTTTTCGTTGGGTGCAGCCAAAGCGTAGCGGCGGCGCAAGTGGCGGAGTTCCTGCCGTTTGCGCCACTGCTGCGGCAGCGACCCCACCGCCCGCCACACCGCTTTCACAATAGCAAATGCCGCCTTTCTGTTGCCTTTCACCAATTGCTGTATTGCCGCCAACATATCCAATTTTAAGCGCAAAGGCAGCACCCACCACAAACGGCGGGCGGGCATATTCTTGAGCATCATCGCCCAGTTGTTCCGAAAATTGAGATATGTTTTAAAAGGATTTGCCGCTGCCAAAGTGCCGCCGCCCCATATGATACACCACCGATTGCGGACATACCGCAATGCCGTAACCCGCATTTTTGAGCCGCCAGCAAAGGTCTATTTCCTCCATACTGGCAAAAAATCGCCGTCAAAACCGCCCCACCGATGATACAACTCGCTCCGAATGAACAAAGCGCAACCGCTTGCCCAAAAATTTCAACGGCATCATCATATTGCTGCCGGTCGTATTCGCATACTTCAAAAATGCGCCCGCGACAAAAAGGATAAGCCAATATATCCAAAAAACCGCCTGCTGCTCCGGCATATTCAAAATGTTGGGGGGCTTGTTGTGCCAGCACTTTGGGTTGGCAGGCGGCTATATGCGGCTGCGTGTGGAGCATTTCGAGCAAAGGCTCTAAATAATGGGGGCTTACTTCCACATCGGAGTTGAGCAATAAATAATAAGGTTGCTGAATTTGTTGCAGCGCGCGGTTGTAGCCTTCGGCGAAGCCGTAGTTGTTTTCCAAGCATATACATTGCACTTGCGGAAAATACTGGCGCAGCCACGCCACCGAAGTATCAGTAGAAGCATTGTCGGCAACTACTATGGCAGCATCGCCGCTATGCGCTACTACGGAAGGCAAAAAAGTTTCGAGCCATTTTTGTCCGTTCCAGTTGAGAATAACAACAGCAATATCGGAGAGCGCGGGCATTTTTTTACAAATAAAATTTTTAATAAGTAGTAGTACAAAAATAGTTTGTATTTATAAAATGACATAAATAATTGATAATCATATACTTATGCTAACTAAAAACTAAAAACTAATCACTCACAACTATTTAAATGGTATTCCGCTCAATAATTTTGTGATAGCGGCAAAGCTACTAAAAATAACAAGCACACCGCACAATATCTTTGCACGGCTTATTAGCTTTTAAGCTAAAAAATTAGCATTTTGCAATTCAATTTGTTGATATATGCTTTCAAAAGACCTTTTGTTGCGTGCGTTTCGCCTGATGGCTACTGCTAAAACACTCTCGCAAGTGTATGAAGATAATTTTAAATTGGTATCAAAATACGTACACGCCACTTCGCGCGGACACGAAGCTATCCAGATTGCGATGGGCTTGCAGTTGCTACCCAGCGATTATGTATATCCCTACTACCGCGATGATGCGCTTTTGCTTGCTATGGGTTGTAGCCCTCAACAATTGATGCTTCAGATTTTTGCAAAACAGGACGACCCCTTTTCGGGCGGGCGCACTTACTATTGTCACCCCAGTCTCCGAGATACCGACAAACCTCAAATTCCGCATCAGTCATCGGCAACGGGTATGCAGGCAATTCCAGCGACGGGTGCGGCGATGGGCTTGCGCTACAAGCGCGTGCAGGGATTGGAAAAAAATATAGATGCAGCCCCCTTGGTGGTTTGTTCTTTGGGCGATGCTTCTGTTACCGAAGGCGAAGTGGCGGAGGCTTTCCAAATGGCGGTACTCAAAAAATTGCCTATTTTGTATTTGGTGCAGGATAATCAGTGGGATATTTCGGCGTATGCCCCTGAAATTCGCGCTATGAACGCCGCCGAATATGCAGCAGGTTTTAAAGGCTTGGAAGCACGCTCTATTGATGGTACTGACTTTGAATGGTGTTATCGCACCGTAGCCGATATGCTCGCCACCATTCGCCGCGAACAAGTCCCGATGTTGTTGCATGTGCGTGTGCCTTTGCTCAATCATCATACTTCTGGGGTGCGCAAAGAGTGGTATCGCCACGATTTGGAAGAGCAGCAGCAGCAAGATCCTTTTCCAAAAATGAAGGCTTTATTGAAAAAAAATAAAATAAAAACTGCCGACCTCGAAACAATAGAACAAGAAGTATGGACGAGTGTACTGGCACAATTTGAGGCGGCTCAACAAGCTCCCGACCCGCAGCCCGAAACTTTAACACATCATATTTTTGCTCCTACCTCTATTATCCAAGAGAACGGTACGCGCAGCCCCGCCGACAAAAAACCTACCGTGATGGTGGATTGCGCACTTTTTGCCATTGAAGAAATTTTGCAACAGCACCCCGAAAGTCTTTTGTATGGGCAAGATGTGGGCAGACGCTTGGGCGGTGTATTTCGCGAAGCAGCTACTTTGGCTGAAAAATTCGGCGATGAACGGGTATTCAACACGCCCATTCAGGAGGCATTTATCGTAGGCAGCACAGTGGGTATGTCGGCGGTGGGATTAAAGCCAATAGTAGAAGTGCAATTTGCCGATTATATTTTTCCGGGTATCAATCAATTATTTACCGAAGTAGCGCGAAGTTGTTATTTGAGCAACGGAAAATATCCGGTGTCGTGCATTATCCGCGTGCCGATAGGTGCGTATGGCAGTGGTGGTCCTTATCATTCGAGCAGTGTAGAGAGTATTGTTGCCAATATTCGCGGCATTAAAATTGCTTATCCGAGCAATGGAGCCGATTTGAAAGGCTTGCTCAAAGGAGCTTTTATGACGGTAATTCGGTCGTTATTTTTGAGCATAAAGGTTTGTATTGGAGCAAAGTACGCGGCACTGATGCCGCCAAAACCATAGAACCCGCCGAAGATTATATTATTCCTTTGGGCAAAGCCAATACAGTGTTGCACGCCGATGCGGGCAGGTGCGCCGCGCAATTCTTTGGTGGTGATTACTTACGGAATGGGCGTACATTGGGCACTCAATGCTGCCGGAGCAGTTTGCAGGGCAGGTGGAGGTGCTGGATTTGCGTACTTTGTGCCCTTTGGACGAAGTTGCTGTTTTGGAGGCGGTGCGCCGACACGGAAAATGCCTGCTGCTCACCGAAGAAGCCCGCAACAACAGTTTTGCACAGGCTCTAGCAGGACGCATTGCCGCCGCTTGTTTTGAGCACTTAGATGCAGCCCCTCAAACTTTGGGTGCTGCTGAAGTACCCGCCGTTCCGCTGAATGCTACTTTGGAGGCAACGATGATTCCTTCGGCAGAGAAGTAGCTGAAAAAAATCAAGGAAATGCTGGAGTATTAAACACAAAGTTGTTATTGATTGTTTTAAATAAAAATGTAATTTTCTGTTTGTAAAAAATTGATTTTTAATGCTTTATTATAATATTTATTTGTAATTTTTTAATAGACATACTGTCTTACTTTTCCTGATTTTGGCAAAACCATCGGACATATTATCCCGTATTTTTCGCTTGGCGGCTTGCTGTATGTGAGCGATAAGGCGGCGTATTTTTTATTTTTCTGTTTGGCTTTTAATGTATGGTTGGTCAATCGTTTGTCTGAAAATACTTATTTTATAGATATTCCGCTCAATACCGATTTAATCAATATTCCCGATACCTTGATATTGAGCCGCACTTTTCCCCGAACAATTGGAGGTGCGTGTAAAAGGAAGCGGCTACGATTTGCTGAGAAGTTACTTTAAATTGCGGGGCAAAACGCTCGTGTGGGATTATGCATAATTTAAATCGCGTGCGGCATTTTCGGCGCAGGAGTTGTTGGCATCTCAAGCCGATTATTTGGAAAATTTGGAAGTGATAGCCATATCGCCGCCCGAAATAGAGCTGTCGGCAGAAAGAAAAATATCAAAAATACTGCCCATTGATTTCAGATACCAAGTGCAATTTCGGGGACAGTATCGTATGCGCTACGACCGCCCTTCATTTACACCAACTTCGGTGAAAGTGAGCGGCATAAAGTATTGCTCGATACCTTGCAAAGCATCGCCACCGATACGGTAATGCTGGCAGATGTGCGCTCTACACAAACAGGGCAGGTATCTTTGATAAAACCCTTAGCAGGCAACCTGCAATTGCAGCAGGAACTTGTGAACTATGAAATAGTAGTAGAAGAATATACCGAAAAAAAAATTAGACCTTCCCATTAGCGTAAAAATTACAAACAAAAAGGAGAATTGGCATTGTTTCCGGCTACTGCTTTGCTCTCTTGCTTAGTGCCTTTGTCGGAATACAATAAAACAACAGCAGCCTTATTTAAAGTAGAAGCTGATTTTTCAAACATACAACCCCAAGACAGCGTCTTGCATTTTAATGTTACCGAATACCCCGCCTTTGCCCGACAGGTCAATATTTATCCGTCCAAATCTCAGTTTTTATTTTAAATCCCTAAAAAATAAAACAATATGAAACAAATAGGCATTACCGGCGGTATGGGTAGCGGTAAAAGCTGGATAACTAAAGTATTTGCACAGTGGCGTGTGCCGGTGTATGATGCCGACAGCCGCGCAAAATATGTGATGCAACACGATGCCCTGCTGAAAATACAATTGAAGGAGTATTTTGGGTGAGGCGGTATTTGATGCACAGGAAATTTGCAGCGTGCTTATTTAGCGAATATGGTGTTTAAAGATGCAGCGGCACTCCGACAGCTCAACAGTTGTGTACACCCCGCCGTGCAGCGCGATTATGAAATTTGGGCAGCGATGCAAAGAAAACTCCGAATGCCGTATATTCTTAAGGAAGCGGCTTTGCTTGTAGAAAGCGGCACTTATCGCTATTTAGATGCACTGATTGTAATAACAGCCCCGCTCGATTTGCGCATAGCCAGAGTGCTGCGCCGCGACCCTGCACTTTCGCAAGCCGATGTAGAAGCCCGCATTGCCCGCCAAAGCAGCGATGCCGAAAAAATCGCCCATGCTCAGGCGGTGTTGGTAAATGACGAAACAACGCTGCTGCTGCCGACTATTGTAGAGTTGCACCGACAATACAGCCAATAGTGGCAGTGTTTAGTTTTGAATGATGAGTTCTTAATTAAGCGCATTATTCTCCATTCTCAATTATTTTCTTTTTTACTCCAAAAAGCCTCTACATAGCCTTCCGGCAATTCAAAATAAATACTTTTGCTGCGGCGGTTAATATCTGCAATCTGGTCGGGGTGCAGCGCAATGGGCAAGAGGTGTTCACTCATACGCACTTGTGCTATTTTTTGCTGCGGCAATTCTTCAATGCTTTCTACCACTCCCAAAAACGTTTCGCCGTTATACGCTTTATAACCTTCTATAAAAAACAATTGCGCCTCTATCGCCGCCTTTAAACCGCGCACCGCCGCCACCTCTACCGACACGCTGCACCCTTTCAGGGCATCGGCGGCATTTTTGTCTTTGCTCTCCTCCACCTGCAAAATCGCCCCTTGTGGAATGGCTTGCAGGCGTTGCACCATATAAGGAACAGGCGTACCTTTTTGCTCAATATACACCACTTTTTATTTTGATAAAATCCATTATGTATGGTTCAACATACAATTTTAGTTCGCCTTTGAGGGCGTGCGCTTTTTGAATATAGCCGATAGGGTGAAACTGTTCCATATTTTTCAGATAAAATATAAGATTTTCAGATAAAATAAAATTTTCAAATAAAATATAATATTTTCAGATAAAATATAAGATTTTCAGATAAAATATAAGATTTTCAGATAAAATATAAGATTTTCAGATAAAATAAGATTTTCAGATAAAATATAAGATTTTCAGATAAAATATAAGATTTTCAGATAAAATATAAGATTTTCAGATAAAATATAAGATTTTCGATAAATATAAGATTTTCAGATAAAATATAAGATTTTCAGATAAAATATAAGATTTTCAGATAAAATATAAGATTTTCAGATAAAATATAAGATTTTCAGATAAAATATAAGATTTTCAGATAAAATATAAGATTTTCAGATAAAATATAAGATTGACTGATTATAAAATGCAAAAAATAGGATATACATTTGAGCAAAAGCGATATTTTTGAGCTGTAAAATTGCCATTGCAAAAAACTTTTATTATCAAAAATTACTGTATTGGTTTTTATAAAATATCATGCTTCCCTCAAATTTGATGGTAGTTTTCGAAAAAATGCCGAATATTGCACTGCTTATCTCACTTCCATTTTACTTCTTTGTATCGCTTATGCCTGTATTCTCACATCTTCACTGCCACACTCAATATTCTTTGTTAGATGGTGCCGCGCCCATCAAAGATATGGTTGCCAAAGCCCAAAAAGATGGTATGCCCGCCGTGGCACTCACCGACCACGGCAATATGTTCGGTGCTTTTGAGTTTGTAAATGCTGCAAAAAAAGCAGGCATTATTCCGTGGTGGGCTGCGAATTTATGTAGTGGAAGACCGTTTTTCAGCGCACTTTTACCAAAGAACAAAAAGATAAACGCTACCAATCAGCCAATACTCATAAAAATCGGTAGGGCTATAAATTTTGTCAAAATTGTGTTTCTTTGGCATTTATTGGGGGTTTGTACGGCAAGATTTCGCGTGTGGATAAATCGTTTATCAAACGATGCAAGAGGGTTTAATTGCGAACACCTGCTGCATCGGTGCCGAAGTCTCCCCAAGCTATTATTCAAAGGGGAAGCTGTTGCCGAGCTCGTTTTTTGGAGTGGTTGGATATTTTAGGCGAAGATTATTTTATTGAATTGCAGCGTCACAACCTGAAAGATATTGACGGAACGGGCATCGGTCAGAAGATGTGAATCAAGTGTTATTAAATGGAGCAAAAATACAATATTCCCGTCATTGCCACCTGCGACTCGCATTATGTTGATGAAGCTAACGCCGATGCGCACGATATTTTTGTTGTGTGTGAATACCGTGACAAACGCACATGCCCGTTGGCGAAGGGCAAAGGCTACCGTTTTGGGTTCCCAACAATCTGTTTTCTTTAAAACAAGGCACAAATGGAAGCCCTTTTTCAAGATGTGCCGCAAGCCTTAGATAATACCAATTTAATTATAGACCGCATCACACCCGCCAAAACTCAAACGCGATGTGCTTTTGCCCCAATTATATATTGCCCGAAGGGTTTTGCTACGCAAGATGATTATTTGCATTATCTGGCTTTTTGAAGGGGCAAAGAAAAATACGGCGAAATAGACAAATACGTTGGAGGAGCGTTTGAATTATGAGTTGAGCGTATAGAGAAGTCGGTTTTCCGGGTTATTTGATAGTACAGGACTTTACGAATGCGGGCGCGTGCTATGAATATCGCCGTGGGACCCGGGCAGGGGTTCGGCGGCGGGTAGCGCGGTGGCTTATGCCATCGGCATCACCAACATTAGACCCCATTCGCTACAATCTGCTCTTTGAGCGTTTTCTGAATCCCGAGTGTAACAATGCCCGATATTGAGCATTGATTTTGACGATGAAGGGCGCGACAAAATATTGATCAGGCGTGGTGAAAAATATGGCGAGCTGACGCGGCGCAAATCATCACCTATACGGCACAATGGCTTCAAAATCAAGCATCCATGATGTGGCGCGTGTTGATTTGCCAATGCCCGAAACCGACCGCATCGCCAAATTAGTACCCACCCATTCCGATTTTGATTTGACTGACTACTTGAATGCGCGACACCGAAAAACTCAAAGAAAAACTCAAAACGAACAGGCAATGGAGCATATTAAATGCTGCGCCAATCTGTCGAAGGCAAAAGTGACCTCAGAGCACAGGTGGTGCTGGGCAAAGTGGCAGCCAAAACCTTGAAGGCCCGCGGCGCTCCACCGACCAGTACGCTTGCGGCATCATCATTTGTTCCGATATTGTAGAGTATATTCCGGGCATAAAAATTCAAACAAAGAATTCAACTTGTTGGCAACACAATACGACAACTTTGCAGAGAAGTGCGGCTTCGTTTCAAATGGACTTTTGGGCTTAAAAACGCTCACCATTATCCGCGATGCCATTGAGAATATCAGCAAACAAATACCAAATTCCGCTCATCAATCCTGATGAAATCCCTAACGGACGAAAACCTACCAACTTCCTTTCTCAAACACATACCATCGGCATCTTCCAGTTTGAAAGTCCGGGCATGCAAAAATACCTGCGCGACCTCAAACTCCAACAATATAGAAGACCTCATCGCCATGAACGCCTCCCCCACCGCCCTGCACCGATGGAGTTCATCTTTCATCAACCGCAAGCATTTGGCAGAGAAACCGTAGAATACCCGCACTTCTGGGCCTTTGAAGAACTCCTGCAAACCCACCCATGGAATTCGGGGATACTGTGAACAATGGTGCGGCTTGCCCAAATTATGGCAGATTATACACTCGGGCGGCTCGATATTTTGCGCCGCGCCAGGTGAAAGAAAACCCGAAGAAATGAGAAACAACGCAAGCGTTTTTTGGAGGGAGCGATGAAAAAGGTTGCAGAAAAAAAGCCAACGAAATATTTGATATGATGGAGCGTTTGCACGGCGGTTTTAATAGCCACGGGGGCATATGATCGCTGCTTTATTCCAAACCGCCTTCACCAAACAACATTCCACTGAAAATATAAGTCGCAACAGCACAATACCAAAGACTCCCAACTTTTTTCTTACTGAATGTAATAATATAATATCACGGCTCTTGTTCCCGACCTCAACGAGAGTGCTTTTGCATTTTACTTTTAATAAAAATGATCTGTTTTGGCTTGGCTTTGCCGTGGTGCTGAGTAGGAGGCGGCGGTAGAAGAAATTATTCTGGTGCGCAACGAGGGCGGCGCATTTTGAAACGTATCTGATTTTGCAAAGCGGGTGAACTTGCGCACCGTCAGTCAGGTGCCGGAAAACTGTGTGCCGCCGTGAGTTTTTGAATAGTTTTGGATTGCCGCGTGCTCCGAAGACGGGGCAGACAACAACGGCAGTTAACGGCATAGAAACCATTTTGCGTTACGGCAATACCCTACAACAGCAAAGAGGGCGCGCAAATATCTTTGTTCGGAGTGTGGCAGTGATCAGGATATTCCCGAACTCAAATTGCCGCGGGCGGAGGGGAGTTCGGCTTGATAGAAAACTCAACCGTGAAAGAAGTAATCAGTATTTATTTGTCAGGACACCCCCTGCTAACGCCATCAGCGCGAAATAAACTGCTGCTGTAATTGTACCAGACGAATTAGACAATTTTCATCAGAAAGAAGTGCGCTTTGCCGCAATGGGGTCATGTCGGCCAGCACTGTGTAT
>JADJTG010000005.1 GCA_016711285.1 Sphingobacteriales bacterium | reverse complement strand
ATTTTCCTTATTTAACATTTCCGGAGATTACGCCCTGTACACACTAATGCCGTTATTTTTGCCTTTGTGGGCAATGGTATTTTACGGCGGTGTATTATGCCATTCCGCGCGTTTGCTGAAAAGCCCGATGTGGAGCAATGCTTTGGGGCGTTTGCACTTTTGGGGCTGGCAACTGATTATTGTATCTCCGGCGGTAACGCTGCTGGCGGGTTTTACGACCGGGCAAAGAATACGCCGAATTAGAATACCATTGACCTTTGCCATTACATTGATTTGGGTGGTGTTCGGTACACATGTTTGAACCATCCTCACCCGCCGCGAGCGGCATTTATATGTGGCGATATGGTTTTTATCGCTTCGTGGGTGACAGTGGCGATGTTGCACATTGTAAATTCTATGGAAATGCCGTATCCTTCTTAAAAAAGCTACCCCATGTATGCAGGCGTGCAAGACGCTTTGGCAGTGGTGGTACGGACATAATGCGGGGGCGTTTCTTCTTAACCACACCATATTTGGGTTTGATGTATTACTTTTGCCCAAAGCCGCCGACCGCCCTGTATATTCCTACCGCTTGAGTATCGTGCACTTTTGGAGTTTGATATTTCTGTATATATGGGTGTCCGCACCATTTGCTCTATACCGCCTTACCCGATTGGGCACAATCATTGGGCACTACCTTTTCAATTATGTTGTTGTTGCCAAGTTGGGGTGGTATGCTCAATGGGTTGTTCACTTTGCGCGGTGCGTGGGATAAAGTGCGCGAAGACCCTGTATTGAAATTTTTTGTAGTAGCCGTTACTGCTTATGGTATGAGTACTTTTGAAGGTCCTATGTTATCGCTGAAAAACGTAAATGCCATTTCGCATTACAGCGACTGGACAGTGGCACACGTACACATTGGTGCCTTGGGTTGGAACGGATTTTGACTTTTGGTATGATGTATTGGCTCATTCCGAGATTATACCGCACCCAGTTATACTCCAAATCGTTGGCTTCTACGCATTTCTGGATGGGTACTTTGGGTATTTTGCTCTATGCTATTCCGATGTATTGAGTGCGTTCCGCACCTATTTTATGATGAAAGCCTTTACGCCTACCGGTCAGTTGCAATATCAGTTTATGGACGTAGTACAAACCATCATACCTTTTTATGTTATCAGAGGTATTGGCGGTACTATTTATTTAATAGGCGTATTTATCATGATTTATAATTTGATAAAAACTGCAAACTCAGGTGTTTTTGTTGCCGAAGAGGAGGCAGAAGCTCCTGCTTTACCCAAAGCCTACACGGTTCCTGCCTCTTTGCACTGGCACAGTTTCATTGAGCGCAGATCGCTCTTATTGTTGGTGATGAGTTTGATAGTAGTGGGTATTGGCGGTTTGGTGGAATTAATACCTACATTTTGGTAAAAGAAAATATACCGACCATTACCTCCGTAAAACCCTACACACCGTTGGAATTGCAAGGCAGAGACATTTATTTGCGTGAAGGCTGCTACAATTGCCACTCTCAAATGATACGCCCTTTCCGCTACGAAGTAGAACGTTACGGCGAATATTCCAAAGCGGGCGAATTTGTTTACGACCACCCGTTTCAGTGGGGCAGCAAACGCACGTGACCGACGGCGCGTATCGGCGGAAAATACGGCGATGCTTGGCACTTCAACCACATGTTGGAGCCGAGTTCAATGGCTCCGGTTCTATTATGCCGTCTTATCCGTCATTATTCTGAAAATAGCATAGATAAAGGCAGCACCAACTCCAAAATACATGCGATGCGCAAATTGGGCGTACCTTATTCCGAAGGTTACGAAGCCATTGCCAACAATGATTTGGACAAACAAGCCGAAACTATTGCAAAGGGTTTGAAAGAAAATTCTATTGATATTGCGAGCGACAAAGAAATTATAGCTTTGATAGCGTATTTGCAACGACTCGGGAAAGATATTAAACTTGAAAATCAACCTTTACAAGCTCAAAAATAAAAAAACAATAAGGTATGAAACTCTCAACGTATCTCACCCAAATTAATGGAGTAAGCATTTATCCCATTATTTCGCTATTGATTTTTGTCATTTTTTTTGTACTGGTAAGCCTTTGGGTATATAGCACCAGCGACCAGGAAATATCAAAAAATGAAAGATTACCTTTAGATTAATTTTCCTTTTTAATCATTATTTTTATGAAAGCATATAATAATAAAAAATATAAATGGCGTTTTTTGCTGTTGGCACTTTGGAGTCATTCCGTGCTGGTGGCACAAACTACTGCCGAAGCAACAACTGCGGCAAATGCTGCTGCAGGTGCTTCTTCTTCGTATTTTCTCAACTTTTTCTTATTGTTTGTAGCTTTTGTATTGCTCATTCCAATATATATGTTGAGCGAAACTTTCATGATGGCAGTGCGTATGTTGGCACGCAAACATAATAAAACATTAGGTTTGTTATTGCTGTTGGGTTTATCGGCACAAAGTTTAATGGCGCAAGATGCCACCACAGCGGCGGCGACTTCAGGCGGAGGTTTTTCCAACACTACGCTCAGTTATTTTTTGGGATTGGTGATTTTGGTAGAAATACTCCTGATTTGTTATTTAGGATACGAAACATCACGCACTCTTCATTTAGCCGCCCGCGAAGAAGGTTATGCCACCGAAAAAGAAAGTT
Source organism: Sphingobacteriales bacterium (assembly GCA_016711285.1). Classification (NCBI taxonomy): domain Bacteria; kingdom Pseudomonadati; phylum Bacteroidota; class Sphingobacteriia; order Sphingobacteriales; species Sphingobacteriales bacterium. Next base: position 16,838 of record JADJTG010000005.1, on the reverse strand, counting down.
GGTGGGAAAAAAATATGGAACAGTATGAATCGCTTCCAGCCGCTTTCGGAAGAGGCAAAATTAGATGCAGGGCACAATTACGATGGTATCCGCGAGTTGAACAACATCACGCCACCTTTGGTTTACGGCGGCATTCATAGGCACTATTATTTTGCGGGTATTTACATGTGGCGTTATCATATTGCCGAAACAGCACCACTGCCCCTCAAAGAATACGAATTAGAAATGATAGCCGCCCATCAGGAGCGCGAAGCATTATTGAAATCGCAGGGCAGCAATGTAGATGAAAATTCGGTAAAAATGTTGGCTGATGCCGATATTAGCGAAGGTCAAAGCCTGTTTGTGCGCAATTGTGCGCCTTGCCACGAAGCCCACGGCGGCAGTAAAAAGGCGGTGTGGGACCCAACCTCACCGATGATTATTGGTTGCACGACGGTTCTTTGTCGGGAGTATTTAAATCTGTCAAATACGGCTGGCTGATAAGGGTATGATTGCTTGGGAAAAAAAGTTTCACACCGCATCAAATTGCACAGATTTCCAGTTTTATAAAATCCATTCACGGCACTAACCCCGAAGGAGCAAAAGAACCGCAAGGCGAATTGTTGAAAGAAGCTGCTGCTGCCCCTGCCGACAGCACCCAAGCAGCCCCCGCCGCCGCCGATACTACCGCCGGTACTGCCAGTGTAGAAAAGAATCCGCAATAATAATGAGCAATTTACTGTTTGAAATGTTGCTATATAGTAGCATTTCAAACAGTAAATTTTTTTTTAAAAATGTTTAATACTATATTTCAACACCTTTAAAAAAAGAAACCTTTTGCCATTCTGCTGTAAACAAAAACCAATCATAGCATTTATGCACAGCAGAAGTTTTTTGAAAAAAAATATTGGTTGTAATATCAATAATATATATAGCTATGATTGTTCAGCTTTTAGAGCCTCTCTCGTTTTTCTATAATAAGCTGAAAAAAATATTAAAAAACTAAACCCCTTCTGCACCCGTGAATCTCGATGATTTATTGCAAGCCGAAAGTTACCGCGACCGTATCAATACCGTAACCGAAAAAGGCAAACGGAATTGGATTTATGCACTCAAACCCTCCGGAAAATGGTATAATTATCGCAAAATATTAGCTTATTTATATTTGGCGGTATTTTTTATCCTGCCTTTTATCAAAGTGAATGATTTGCCTTTTATGATGATAAACATACCGGAAAGCAAATTTATATTATTCAGTAAAATATTTTGGCCTCAAGACTTTTTCATTTTCGCCATTGCCACGATTACGTTTATTGTATTTATTGTATTATTTACAGTGGCTTTCGGGCGGTTGTTTTGCGGTGGGTATGTCCGCAAACGGTATTTATGGAATTTGTGTTTCGTCCTATTGAGTGGCTCATTGAAGGCACACCAAACCAACAGAGAAAACTCAATGAATCGCCTGGACAGCACAAAATTCGGCAAAAAAGCACTCAAACACTTCATATACCTGTTCATTTCGTTTCTTATTTCGCATACCTTTTTGTCGTATATTTTAGGTGTAGATACCATATTAAAATACATGCACGAGCCACTCAAAAACCATGTAGGTTTATTTGTAGGCTTAATAATATTTACTTTATTATTTTACGGCGTATTTGCATTTGTGCGCGAAATAGTATGCACTACCATTTGTCCTTACGGACGCTTACAGGGTGTAATGTTTGATAAAGACACCATGTTGGTGGCTTATGATTATGAACGCGGCGAGCCTCGCGGCAAATACAAAAAAAATGCAGAGCGCACCGAAGGCGATTGTGTCAATTGTTTTAAGTGTGTACAAGTATGCCCCACCGGTATCGACATCAGAAACGGCGTACAATTGGATTGTGTAGGCTGCACTGCCTGTATTGATGCGTGCAACGAAGTAATGGACGCACTCAAATTTCCGCGTGGACTGATCCGCTATGCCTCCGAAAACGAAATCAGCCGCAAAGAGCCTTTTCATTTCAACACGCGCATGAAAGCCTACACCGTATTGCTCAGTCTGCTACTGCTGTTGATGGGCGGTTTGGTGATGTCGCAAAACGAGGATATGTATGTGTCGCGCGTAAAAGGTCAGCTATATCAGGAAGTAGAAGGCGCAAAAATCAGCAATTTGTTTGAGGCAAAATTATCAACAAAATGCGCAAAAGATGCCAATAAAGCTGCAATTAGAAGGAGCTACGGAGAAATAAAAATAGTAGGCGAGCCGCAGCTGTTGCTGAAAGGCGAAGCTATCAATGAGTTTACTTTCTTTGTAGAAATTCCCAAAAACACACTTACCAAGCGCAGTTCGGACATAAAAATTGCGGTGTATCAAGGAGATACCAAAATACAAACCGTGAAGACCAAGTTTTTAGGTCCTTTCTTTAATACATTTTGTACTAAATTATTGCTGAAAGCATTTTTTGGAATAAAATACAGCTATTCAACCGATTAAATTCAATAAAAAAATATTGCTTGTTTGATATGAATTGGGGTTATAAAATCTTAATGGTGATTGTGCTGTTTATAGCAGCGATGGGAGTGATGATATACATTGCCTACCAGCAAAGCAATGAAATGATGGACAGCAACTATTATGAAAAAGAGATGAAATATCAACAATTAATAGATGCTGCCAATAATCTGAACCGCATTTCCACAGCCTCTCTATTACAACAAGATGCGCAAAACGTCAAAATTCAGTTGCCCTCCAACTTACACACACAATTTGAAGGCGGCACGGTGGAATTGATAAAATTAGACGACCAAAGCAAAGACGTACAACTTCCTCTGCAACCGGATACGGCAGGTTTTTTTTCTATAGAAAAAAACCGTTTGGTGGCGGGAAATTACAAAGTCCGTATTCAGTGGAATAATGGCAAGCAGCCTTATTACAAAGAACAAAGCATATTGATACAAAAATGAACGAAATAGCACTGTTGTTCGGAACTGGATTTTCTATTGGTATTTTGGGGAGTTTTCATTGTGTGGGTATGTGCGGTCCTTTGGCATTGGCATTGCCGGTGCACCAGTTGGATACCGCCCGAAAATCATTGGCTATCGGCTTATACAACATAGGCAGGGCAGTTTCTTATTCCATATTGGGCGGCATATTGGGAGCAGTGGGAATGAGTTTTTCGTTTTTCAAACTCCAGCAAGTGCTTTCAATAATTGCAGGTGTATTTGTTTTGGCGGTATTGTTGTCAGCCTATTTGGGTTCAAAAAATACGAACATTCCTTTAGTATCGCGCTACACACAATTTATCAAAAGTCGCCTGTCGGCATATTTAAAAAGCCGTACTTCACCTTTTTCGTATTTCGGAATAGGAGTAGTAAATGGTTTTTTGCCCTGTGGCTTGGTATATTTGGCATTGGCGGCGGCGGCGGCATCGGCACATTTTTACAGCGGCGCGTTGTTGATGTTTTCCTTCGGAATGGGTACGATGCCGATAATGGCGGCTACGATGATTTTCGGAAAATTTATTTCGCTGGGTTTGCGCCAAAAAATAAACAAGCTCACGCCGTATATGGTAGGTTTGGTAGCTGTTTTGTTGATATTACGCGGCTTAAATTTGGGTATTCCCTATATTTCTCCGGCATTGGAAAACCAGAAAATGAGTTGTTGTCATAAATAAAAATTCTCATTAATAAGCTCAGATAGCTATACGACCGTTTTTTGGGGTAAAAAAAACCGACACCACCGCCTAAAAAAGGCACAAAAGCGCAAAGCGATGTCAGGATTTGCCTGTTTTTGCACCTAATTTTCGGGTCAGAGGCGTTTTTGGGGTGTGCTGTGCTGCACTGCCCAAAAGTAGGCGGCTATGGGCGGTTTTTTCTCAAAAATCCCTTATTTATAAGGCAAATATTAATAACTCTTTATTATTGCAACTATTGTTGGAGGGGGTAGCCGAGGGGTAGGGGGGGGTACCTATGGGGGTACCCCCCTACCTCTGAACTCGGTTAACTTACTTCTGAACTCGGTTAACTTACTTCTGAACTCGGTTAACTTACTGAACTCGGTTAACTTACTTCTGAACTCGGTTAACTTACTTCTGAACTCGGTTAACTTACTTCTGAACTCGGTTAACTTACTTCTGAACTCGGTTAACTTACTTCTGAACTCGGTTAACTTACTTCTGAACTCGGTTAGCTTACTTCTGAACTCGGTTAGCTTACTTCTGAACTCGGTTAGCTTACTTCTGAACTCGGTTAGCTTACTTCTGAACTCGGTTAGCTTACTTCTGAACTCGGTTAGCTTACTTCTGAACTCGGTTAGCTTACTTCTGAACTCGGTTAGCTTACTTCTGAACTCGGTTAACTTACTTCTGAACTCGGTTAGCTTACTTCTGAACTCGGTTAGCTTACTTCTGAACTCGGTTAGCTTACTTCTGAACTCGGTTAGCTTACTTCTGAACTCGGTTAGCTTACTTCTGAACTCGGTTAGCTTACTTCTGAACTCGGTTAGCTTACTTCTGAACTCCGCTAACTCACTTCTGAACTCGGTTAGCTTACTGCTTTTTAACTTTGACAAATTTTTGAACTTTGTCAAAGTGGTGGGCAACAAAAAAATCCCTCGTGTTTGATACACGAGGGATTTTTTATTAAAAAATGTAAAGAAACAAGAAGATTTATTTTTTATCTTCTTTTTTATCATTGCTGCCGCGCATCAATTTCATTTCTTTTATCAAATTGGTAGCACCTGCATATTTGTCAATTACAAACAATACATAGCGGATATCCACCGAAATAGTGCGTTGGAAATTGGGTTCAAAAGCAATATCGCCGCTCATAGCTTCCCAGTTGCCGTCGAAGGCGATACCGATGAGTTCGCCTTTGTTGTTCATCACGGCACTTCCTGAATTTCCGCCGGTGATGTCGGTATTGGATAAGAAATTGACGTGCAAAGAGCCGTCTTTATCTGCATATTGTCCAAAATCTTTTTTACGGATTAATTCGTTCAATTTAGCAGGAACGATAAATTCGGGGTTAGTGGGGTCTTCTTTTTCCAAAATACCATCGGCGGTAGTGAAATAATTATAGAAAGTAGCATCTTGAGGTTTGTAGCTCAACACCTGCCCGTAGGTGAGGCGCATAGTAGAGTTGGCGTTGGGATAATATTTTTTGTCGGGGTTCATTTCGCGCACACCTGCCACATACAAGCGATTGCCCTGCGAAAGTTTTTCAAAAGCCGCTTTGCGCGAGGGTGCTACTTTTTGGCGATAGTTGGTAAAAATATCGTTGAAAGCCGCATAAGCGGGGTCAGCTTTGAGGGCTTTGAGGGTAGGTTTTTTCAAAAATGCTTCCAATTTGGTGGGGTCGCTCATAAAAGAACGGTTGAACATATCTTTTACATAAGCGCGATAATCTCCTTTAAATTTGCCGTTGGCGGTTTTGAGTACGGCAGGCATATCATCTTGAGACACACCCTGTGCATACAAAGTGATGAGTTCGCCGGTAATATCTTGGTCGGTGGCGCGGTCGTAGTCTTTATAATAAGCGGCAGCCGTTTGACGAATTTGCTCAACGGCAGCGTCCAAATCTGCTTTAGGAGTAGATTTCATCATGAGCAGCGGCTCTAAGGCGGAGAAATTATAAGCGAAGCCCATAATTTCAGAACCGAAAATAGCTTCGTTCAAATACACATTGTGCAAAGCACTGCGGTCGAGTTCTTCGTAGGCTTGCTGCACGAGTTCTAAGGCTTCGCCGTATTTCTTTTTGCGGTCGCGGTCGGCATTTACCCATTTTTTGAAAGCATCTTCTTCCTGTTTTTTCTTATCAGCCACATCTAAGCGTTTCAATCCACGCGTTTGTCCGATAAAATATTTCCAGTAATTGCTGATAGAGGCATATTTAGAGGCATATTTAATTTCTATAGCTTTGTCGGAATCCATGTGTTCTTTCATCGTTTCGAGCAATTTGCCGCGAATTTTCACACGGGTCGGGTTGGTTTTTTCAATTGCGAGATTTACGCCGTTGGAAGTGAGGTAGCGGTCGGTAGTTCCCGGAAATCCCATAATCATGGCATAATCTTTTTCCTGCACACCATCTAAAGAAACGGGCAAGAAATGTTTGGGTTTGTAAGGCACATTGTCGGCAGCATAGTCGGCGGGTTTGTTGTCTTTGTCGGCATAGATGCGCAAAACAGAGAAATCGCCGGTATGACGCGTCCACATCCAGTTGTCGGTATCGCCACCGTATTTTCCGATAGAAGAAGGGGGCGCACCCACCAATCGCACATCGCGGAAGGTTTCGTAGATGAACATATAATATTCGTTGCCCTCAAAAACGACTTCACTTTAATTTCGTAGTTGGCGTTTTCTTTTTGAGTTTCTTCAATAATGGCATTTTGTTCGGCAGCCACAATAGCATCGCGCTCTTCTGCTTTTCCTTTTTCAATGGCGGCTTTCATGCGCGGCGTTACATCTTCCATACGCACCAAAATAGAAGCCGTGAGTCCGGGGTTGGCCAATTCTTCGGTTTTTTTCATTGCCCAAAAACCATCGGTGAGGTAGTCGTGCTCCACGCTGGAGTGGCTCTGAATGAGGTCGTAGGCGCAGTGGTGGTTGGTGAGCAACAGACCTTCGGGCGATACTAACTCCGAAGAGCAAAATCCGCCGCCAAGCATCACGATAGCATCTTTGAGGCTGCTGTGATTAATGCTGTAAATTTCTTCGGCGGTGAGTTGCAAGCCCAATTTTTGCATATCGGTATAATTCAACCGTTCTACAAACATAGGCAGCCACATACCTTCGTCGGGTGGGGAGGCAAAAGCAGCAAGGCTCATACTGCATACTGTGAGCCAAGCCAACATTGTTCTTTTAATCATTGTTGTTATAAAAGTAAATGAGTTAAGAATAAAATATTCAACAAATGTGTTTTTGCAAAGATATTAAGTTATTAAAGAAACAAGGGTGTTCTGATGTTAAAAGTTGTCAATAAATACACATAATAATATGAAATGATGATTTTGATAAAAAAAAGAACGCAAACCGACAAAAAAATGTTGATACTAAACTATATTCAAATTAACATTCTATCTTATTTATTATGGCACTTCTTATTATAGGCATTATATTTTTGATAATGTCTTTTGTTTTTATGTTTCAGGCAAATGCGCAATTGCAATCTGTCGCAAAAACATTGCGTTTGGTGAGCATAGCCGCTATCATAGTTGGCGCACTGTCATCTATGGTCATACAAATAGATGCAGGAATGGTAGGCGTAAAAAATTTATTTGGCAAAGTAAATGATAAAGTGCTGGAAAGCGGCTTGCACCTGATTAATCCGCTTACAAAAATCCACGAATTAGATGCCCGCACCCAAAACTACACCATGTCGGGCGTGCACGACGAGGGCGACCAATCGGGCGATGATGCCATTCGGGTATTGTCGTCAGATGGTTTGGAGGTTACGATAGACTTAACAGTGCTGTATCGTATTATTCCCACAGAAGCACCCAAAATTATCCGCGAAATCGGCAGAGAATATCAATCAGTCATTGTGCGCCCCATCACCCGCACCAAAATCCGCGACAATGCCGTTTATTATAATGCCGTAGATTTGTACTCCACCAAACGCGAAGAATTTCAGAATCGGATATTCAAAGATATTTCGGCGGAATTTAAAGCACGTGGCTTGGAATTGGAGGAGCTACTGGTGCGCAACATCAACTTACCCGAATCCGTAAAGCTCACCATTGAATCCAAAATAAATGCGGAGCAGGAAGCGCAAAAAATGGCATTTGTGTTGCAAAAAGAAAGGCAGGAAGCCGAGCGCAAACGTGTAGAAGCGCAAGGTATTACCGATTATCAAAAAATATTGAACAGCAGCCTGAGCGACCAGATGCTGCGCTACGAAACCATCAAAGCCTACCGCGAACTCGCCACTTCCAACAACGCCAAAGTAGTGATTATGGGCGATAACAAAACCCCGCTGATATTAGACGGCAAGTAAAAAAAACGAAACATTTGATCCTTTTTCTTTGAACAATTTTGTTTTCCACAAGCTATTTAATGATTTTGGGTATCATGATTTTTAAATTTATCTTGTCGAAAAAAAAGAAACATTGTTGGTGTATCTTTGTTGTTTAATTGTTTAGCCAGTACATTTATCACAAAAAATTATCTTTTTGGTCAATAAAATCAAACTTTAATTACTTTTTTGAAAGGCAGGTTTGAGTTTAAAATATCAAAAAATGGGTATATAAATTAAAATTTTATATCATTATGACAAATAATATATCTTCCGATACTCAAACACTCAGTGGCACGGAATGTCCCGTTCGCCTCACAGAAGGAGCAGTAAAAGAAATCAAATTTTTGATACACGATAAAGAAATTCCCGCCCATCAGGGCTTGCGCCTCGGCGTAAAAGGCGGCGGCTGTTCGGGGCTTTCTTATGTGCTGGGTTTTGATGAAAAAAATGAATTAGACGAGGAATATTTCATACACAACATTCGCATTTTCATCAACCGTGCTCACCTTTTGTACATCAGTGGCATGGAAGTAGATTTTCTGCACGGTCTTAACAATCGCGGATTTATTTTTAACAATCCCAATGCCACTTCTTCGTGCGGCTGCGGCTCTTCTTTCTCTGCATAAACAACAGCAACAATAACAACATTTCCATCAAAGTATCGTGCTGCTCCGTACTACGCTCTTTGCCGACCAACTCACACACCTTTCCGATGCCCGCTATTTTGCGGCTTCGGGTGCAGAGTTTTTGTGTTTTTGCTTTGATGAAGCCTCGCCGCATTGCATATCAACGGCGCAAGCCAAAGAACTGACCGCTTGGATTAGCGGCACACAAATAGTAGCTGATGGCGGCAACCTCCCGAAGACGCGCTCAACGATATATGTTTTGAAATTGGTATTAGTGCCGTTGTAAGCAACAAAAATTTGCACCGCGACCTTTTGTTGCCACAAATTCAAACGATTTTTCGGCGTATTTCGGTGCACAGCGTTCCTGAAGCTATCCACCAGATAAGCGCACTCGGCACACAACCCGATATATATATCATGAGATGTTGATACTGGATTTTGGACACATCAATCTATCAGCCGAAGAGTTGGAGGCATTGCAGGCACTCCGTTTTGCAGGAGAAAAGCTGTTTTTGAAAATGAATTTTACCACCGATTCCTTACAAAAAACGCTACACACCTTACCTTTTTTAAAGGGACTGTTGTTGAGTGGCGATGATGAAATATCATTGGGCTTGCGCAATTTTTCGCAGGTAGCCGATTTGGTTGAAATGCTGGAAGGGTGAAAAATATTTTTCCTTCACTTTTTTTCTATAAACAACCGTGCGCCCGCCATCAACCGGGCAAATTGATGCCATTGATATAGGCTGCCGCCGACTTGCCAAAAACGCCACCGCCGCCGCCACCTCTGCTGCTTCGCCAAAACGCCCCGCCGGCACACTTGAGAGCATTGCCTTTGTAATTTGTTGTGTGCTTTCACCTGCTTTTGCGGCGTTGGCTTCGATGAGGCTGTGCAGCCGCGCCGTTGCCGTAAATCCTGGCAGCACATTATTCACCGTTATTCCAAAGGCAGCTACTTCATTTGCCCAAGTTTTTGCCCAACTCGCCATAGCTCCGCGTGTGGTATTAGAAACGCCCAATCCCGATATGGGAATTTTAACAGAAGTTGAAATAATATTAATAATACGACCATATTGTGCCGCTTTCATAGCGGGCAAAAGCGTTTGCGCCAATAAATGACTACACAAAATATGCTGTTGATACGCCGCCAAAAATTCTTCGGTGGCAGCATTGGTGATAGCTCCGCCTTTCGGACCGCCGCTATTGTTGATAAGTATCTGAAAAGATAAATCGGGATACTGTTGTATATATCGTGCTGCTGTTTGCTGCACCGTTTGCGGCTCGCTGAAATCGGCTGTCAAAAAATCGTGCGCCTGCCCAAAAGGTCGCGGCAACTGCGCTGCTGCTTGCTCCAATCGCGCTGCATCGCGGGCAAAAAGCGTAATACGCGCGCCAAAATTTGCCAATTCTACCGCACTTGCCCACCCAATACCCTGACTTCCGCCGCATACCAAAGCATTTTTCCTTGCAAAGAAAGATTCATAAAAAAATAAGGAGCTTTTTAAAATAAAAAGATGATTTTTTCGGAAAAAACTAACGTCTTTTTCCGAAAAACATACCCATCAAGCCGCGCGTTACTTCGCGCACCAAAGAAGTACCCACCTGCTTTACCATACGATTTTTAGACAAAGTATCAAAAAACGAAGGCTCTTCTTTGGGCACAGGTGCTGCTTTTTGAACAGTGCGGGTAGTGTCGGCTTTTTCGGCAACAGGCGGCACGGTGGTTTGTATTTTTTGGTTTAATATTTCGTAAGCACTGTGGCGGTCGATGACTTCGTTGTAGGTAGCCGCCAACTGCGAGCGTGCTATGAGTTGGCTCATTTCCGCATCATTGAGTATGTCCATACGCGTACCCGGTGCACACAGCAGCGTGCGTGCCAGCGGGGTGGGGCGACCTTTTTCGTCCAATACCGTCACAGCGGCTTCGCCGATACCCAAAGAAGTCAATAGCTCATCAACCTGATAAAAATCCGACAAAGGATAATTTTCGGCGGTGAGTTTTATCATTTTGCGGTCTTTGGCGGTAAAAGCACGCAAAGCGTGTTGAATTTTCATACCCAACTGGCTCAACACCGCATCAGGAATATCACTCGGATTTTGGGTGCAGAAGAAAATGCCCACACCTTTGGAACGAATCAGTTTGATGATAGTTTCTATTTGGTCGAGCAACGCTTTAGAGGCTTCGTTGAAAATCAGATGAGCCTCATCAATAAAAAACACCAATTTGGGTTTTTCGGCATCGCCAACTTCGGGAAAAGTGGCATAAATTTCTGTCAGCAAACTCAACATAAATGTAGAAAACAATTTCGGGCGGTCTTGCAAATCCATCAGTCGCACCACCGAAATCAATCCTTTGCCATCACGAATATCCATTAAATCGCGCGGGTCAAAAGAGCGTTCTCCGAAAAACACATCAGCTCCCTGCTGCTCCAATTCTATCACCTTGCGCAAAATAGTACCCGTAGAAGCCTCCGAAACAGCCCCATAATCGGCTTCTATTTCATCTTTTCCTTCTTTGGTGATGTATTGGAGCACTTTTTTAAAATCTTTTAAATCCAGCAAAGGAAAATTGCAGTCATCGCACCATTTAAAAATAACGGAAACGATACCGCTTTGTACTTCATTGAGGTCGAGAATTTTGGAAAAAAGCACTGGTCCAAATTCGCTGACGGTAGCACGAAGGCGCACACCCTTTCTTTGATAGTGAGAGCATCTCTACGGGCAAATAGTGCGGCTCCCAAGCTATGCCTACTTTTTCGTGTCGTTCATCTATTTTAGGATTGCAGTCACCGGCTTCGGCAATTCCGCTCAAGTCGCCCTTGATGTCCATCAAAAACACCGAAATTCCTTTATTGGATAAAGATTCGGCAATGCCCTGAATCGTTTTTGTTTTACCTGTTCCGGTAGCACCTGCTATCAAGCCGTGGCGGTTGAGCGTGCGCAAAGGAGCTTTTACGAGCAAGTTTTTCACGATATGTTGTTCATCAAGCATAGCAGCACCGAGCACAAAACTGTCGCCTTTGGTTGTGTATCCGTTGGCAATAACTTCCGTAAATTTATCTATATTGCTCATAATTATCTGAGGTTATAGTTGTGTTTTTTTATAAAAAATAATAGTTCTTTTAGCACTCTTTTTTAATAAAGATGCAGCAAAAATAGTTCAGAAAGTTGGAATTTTTTGTATGGCAAACGCACCTTAGCCCATTTTTATGGGCGCAAAGGTTTGTAGCCGAGGCTTGCAATATCTGTTGTCCGTCTTTCATTTGTATCAGAGCCTCCAAAGAGAGTTCGGATTTTTTTTCATATAGCTGTCCACAATACGCCAACCTATCCACGAGCCTATATTTCCGGGAGATTCTGGGGCATACCGAACTGGTCGGAGCTTCGTGTACATATTTATCTACTTTTCGGCTTTCGGTTTCGTAGAGCAAGTTATTTTCTAAAAAAAACGTCCAGATATTAAATTCTTCGCGCTCGCACCATTGCATTTGGTCGGCGGTATATGTCATTTTGATACTGTCGGGGGTGGCGGCAGCAGTTTATCGGCAATGTAGAGCATTTTACCGTTTCGCACCATTTTATCAATCAGACGGAGTTGCCGCCCTTCGTCACTCATCATATTCATTACCCACGCTTTGATGCTGTTAGAAACAAGATAGCGCGGCTCGTAAAAATCAGAAAGATATTTCGGAATACCCACTAAGGAGTACACTGGATAATTTTTTTCCCAAATACATATCCAAGCTAACGCCCAAAGCGGTGGTATCGTAGGTAAAAGCAGCTACTTTAAATGCCGAAATGCAAGTATAAATATCGGGTATGCGGCGGTTGGGGAAATAATATTTATAATAGTGAAAGGCTTGTTCAAAATCTTTTTCGGAAAACCTGCTTCTTTAAAATGCGTTTGCACACTATCATACACACCGCGCATATCGCTGTTGTTGATGAATGCCGACAATTCTTTGGCAGTATTTGGAAGATTTTGGCTGCTGTCGGCAGTGTTCCACAAGCCGAGTTGCATCAGTTCTTGCACATAAAAAGGAAAAAAATCGGGGTATTGCACTGCTAATTTTTGAGTAGAAGGCAGCAGTTGCGTAGTATCTAATTGAAAAATGGCTTGGTCAAAACGATGGAGGGCTACATCGGCTTGTAGTGGAGGATAACATCAGGCGGCGGAATTTTTTTTCATTTTTTACAAGAAATAAAAAAATAAAGTGACCATAATACATAGCCATTGTCTATACGACAGAATTGAGGAGCGTAGGATATACCGATGGTGATGAATAAGTTTTTGCTATAATAGGAACTTTTTTTGGTAACTTTACCATTTGACATTCAAAATTAAAAAACAAATTATTAACGAAATATCATAAGTGAAAAATTTTTTTTGTTCTTTGTCATTATTGCTTTTGTGCAGTCAGTAAGTGCTCAGATTGAAGGTTTCCGCTTCGGTTTGCATATAGATCCGAATGTGGCGTGGTTCAGAGCCAACGTAGATGGTATTGAAACTTCTTCAAAAATGGGTTTCGGCTATGGATTAATGATAGATTATTTTTTTGCCGACCGTTATGCAGTTTCTACCGGAATGAATCACATGTTTGTAGGAGGTTCTTATAAATATGAAACAGACAGCACGGAGCGCAAAGTAAATATGCAATATCTTGAATTTCCGGCGTTGTTGAAGTTCCGTACCAATGAAATGGGTAATAACCTTACATTTTTTGGACAAATGGGCTTAACGCCAGGTATCAAAGTAAGTTCAAAAGAGGATAAGGTAAAATCTAAAGATTATAACCCTATCAACTTATCGTTGAGTTTGGGTGGCGGTGCCGAATATGCTATTGATGAAAGCATATCTTTATTTGCCGCTTTGTTTTTGATAATGGATTTACGGGGCGTTGTGAAGAACGTCCCTAACGATGGCAAAATTTCTCAAAGTAAAATAGGTTTGCGTTTGGGAGTTTTGTTTTAGTATATTTACTGTTTTATAAACAATTAGTTTTTTTAAACGAGAGGGTGAATAAACGAGCGTCTTGGGATTTTATTCCAAACGCTCGTTTCTCTTTTATCCATACAGTAGAAAGAGATATAAGGTTATAAAATCTTATATCTCTTTTTATTTTATAAACTCACCATTTTTTCAGGGACTACAATTTCATCAAATTTTTCCCCTGAGAGCAATCCTAATTCTATGGCTACTTCGCAGCAAGGTTTTATTTTGAGCGTGGGCAGTTTTGGCAATTTTAGCTGCATTATCATAGCCGATATGTGTGTTGAGTGCGGTTACGAGCATCAATGAATTTTCTACATGTTTTTTTATCATCATTTCATTAGGTTCGATACCGATGGCGCAGTGTTCATTAAAAGAGTCGCAGGCATCGCCCAACAAACGCGCCGACTGCAAAAATTAGAAATAATCAAAGGCTTAAACACATTGAGTTCAAAATGTCCAGTGCAGCCGCCGATATTAACAGCCACGTCATTTCCCAACACCTGAGCGCACACCATGGTCATGGCTTCGCTTTGGGTGGGGTTCACTTTGCCGGGCATAATAGAAGATCCGGGTTCATTTTCGGGGATTAGGATTTCGCCGATGCCACTGCGCGGACCTGATGAAAGCATACGCACATCATTTCCTATTTTCATCAAAGCACTGCTAAGGTTTTAGTGCGCCATGTGCTTCTACCAAAGCATCGTGTGAGCGAGTGCTTCAAATTTGTTTTCTGCCGTTACAAAAGGCAAGCCGCTCAACGCTGCAATTTTGCAGCTACTGCCGTAGCATATCCTTTTGGAGTATTGATGCCTGTACCTACTGCCGTTCCGCCCAATGCCAACTCCGACAAATGCGGCAGGGTGTGTCGTATGGCACGCAGGGCGTGGTTTAATTGCGACACATAGCCCGAAAACTCCTGCCCCAAAGTAAGCGGTGTAGCGTCCATAAAGTGTGTGCGGCCGATTTTCACCACATTCATAAAACGCTCCGATTTTTCGCGTAGCGTATCGTGCAACTTTTCTACCTGCGGAATGGTATGTTCTACCAAAATTTTGTAGGCGGCTATATGCATGGCAGTAGGAAAAGTATCGTTAGACGATTGTGATTTATTTACATCATCGTTGGGGTGCAGCATTTTTTTTTCATCATTGAGGCTACCACCCTGCAACACTTGCTCGCGATTGGCAATTACCTCATTTACATTCATATTGCTTTGAGTGCCGGAGCTGGCTTGCCATATTACTAAAGGAAATTGTTATCTAATTTCCTGCTGCAATTTCATCGCATACTTTGGCGATAAGGTTAGCTTTTTCTTTAGAAAATTCGTCAGTTCGGCATTAACCAAAGCGGCAGCTTTTTTCAAATGGCAAAGGCGGGATAATTTCGATGGCACAAGCACGCTCGCCGCCGATACGGAAGTTTTCGGTAGAACGCTGCGTTTGAGCCGCCCAATATCGCTCGGCGGGTACATCAATAGTAGCCCATGATGTCTTTTTTCTTTCTTACATTCATATATTTTACTATAATTAAAATGGTATAATTGAAGTGTAAAGGTACGAAAAAAAAACACCTTGACACCACACTAAATGCTTTTAAGAAGTAGCTTTTATAAAAACAAGTATGAGCAGTAGCTTTTTATGATTTAAGTGATGGATACGAAAACGTTTTTTTTACTTTTTTGTTACACTTTGCAGTTTAATCACCCTTTTTTTTTTTTAAAATATATGAATCGTTCTCCGTCTTTCAGCTACCATTCTCATTGCCCTTGTAATGGTAGGTTTTAGTTTGTGCCGCTATTATTCCAACTCGCAAACAAACCCCATCACTGGCGAAACTTCAATACATTAGTATCAATACTGAACAGGAAATTGCTTTGGGATTGCAAAGTGCACCCGCTAAGGCACAGCAGCACGGCGGTTTGTATCCCGACGAAAATTGCAAACATTGGTGGATAATGTGGGAAATAAACTGGTTGCAAAGCAGCGAAGCCAAAACACACCTTATGAATTTAGTTTTCATTTGTTGGCAGATGACCAAACCAAACGCTTTTGCTTTACCCGGTATGGTCCTGTTTTTATTACTCATGCTGCTGTCGCGGTTAAAAAATGAAGACCCAACTTGACGGTGACTAGTCGCGTGAACAAGGTGTGGTGGCTCGTCATTCGGCGTCACGCATCGCCAACAAGAACTCACACAAGGCATTACGGGAGCAGTAGTAATGGCCACTTATGACCCGAACAACCCCCAACAGCCAACAAACAGCGCAGATGGTACAGATGATTGGCAACGTAGTAAATATGAAATATGGCAGAGAAGATGAATTACAATCGGACGAATTTGGGCGTAAAATTTATGATAGAGAAGTGTGGATATAATCCTGAAGAAATGATTTGAGTAATGGAAATTTTAACGAGGGTTCCTCTGGGGCAGAGAACAATCGGAGTTTTTCAGCACGCACCCCAATCCTGAAAAATCGTATGGAAAAAATCCGCGAAGCTATCCAAAATACAGCAATTTAAAAAAGTCATAAATTCCTATTTTTCTTTATCTTTTGTTACGGATACATTTTATTGTATCAGTTACAGT
Organism: Sphingobacteriales bacterium; assembly: GCA_016711285.1. Classification (NCBI taxonomy): domain Bacteria; kingdom Pseudomonadati; phylum Bacteroidota; class Sphingobacteriia; order Sphingobacteriales; species Sphingobacteriales bacterium. The sequence continues at coordinate 653 of JADJTG010000005.1, read as the reverse complement.
ATTTCTGGAGTTGTTGTTGATACTGCAGCATACCGTGCCAACCCTGCAAGCCGCCGCTATGTAACGGCAGCTATACGTGAGCCGGCAGGGTAAATACCTTTTGTATCAAATCATAAATGCCGTACATCATTTTGCGGTATAAACGGCATCTAACACAATGTGTTGTTAGATAAAAGCGGCGGATAAATTGCAGGAGTTCATCATTTAAGCGGCGTATTGGAGCCGCATATTGTGTGTGTAAAGTCCAGCGGCGATAATGATTCGGCTGCAATTGCCGTTCAATATCTTGGTATGTAACCTCGGCTTGGGTAAATGCCGAAATCCCAACACTATTGATTTTTTCTTCGCAAGCCGCTATCATTCCGGGCGAGCATAGTACTAGAGCTATGGTGCGGCGCACCAATAATCCATATTTTCTGCACCGCCAGCATCTATTATACTCGCGGCAGCCCTGCACACCGTATTCATTAGCTCCACCTTCGAATAAGGAAAATCGCCGAATTGTAGGTGCAAGGTCTGTATAAAATCGGCTTGCGTCGTTGGCGATATTGGCTGCGGCTCACAAAAATGTGTGCCAGGTGCCTTGTTCGGCAATACCTGCGGAGGGTAGGGCTGGGCGGCGGCATTTTCTTCGCCTCGTACTACGGCAATGG
>JADJTG010000004.1 GCA_016711285.1 Sphingobacteriales bacterium | reverse complement strand
TTGCTTGCTGCCGCTCGGGTATAAAATCCGCACAAGAGCAAGTTATCGTTGTGTGTCATTCCATCACCAAATCATTCAAAGTATAGGTAAGATTATCGGCGGTAAGTTCTTTTTGTTGCCTTGCCCATCCATTTGATGAATGCTGAAAGAATTACATAAATCATCATTGGCGGTATTAAAACTGCGTCTGCTGTGCAAATTACACAAATAAAGTGTACCGTCATTATTGAGTAAATCCCAAATGATACTGCCAACCGTCATTAAAAGAAAAGGAATTTCTGCACTTTTTTAAAGGAACTGTTCATTCCAAAAAGTAATTTCATCGAGGCGACCGACACTGCTATTTTGAGCAATACAATATGCTGTTGATGGCTGTTTGCACAAGCTCCACTGTACGCGTGGCGCAATGAAATCACTATATTCGGTATTGCTTTTTTCGCCCTGCGGATTAAGTTTGAGGCCAATTGTACAAACACCTGCTCCATACCATCTTGTGGAGCGATTAAAATGAAAAGTACAAAATTATTTCACTGGAGGTAAAATTTCAATGACATTGGCTTTTGACCCAAGGCAAAACGTCGCTTGACCACTCTAATTGCAAGTTGTTGCGATTGTACATTTGTATCCTGATGATAGCGGTCACCAACACATATACCGCAATGCCTTCGGCGGTATTGCCCAACGAGTAGCCTTTTACTTTGTTGTTCATTTTTGAAAGGCGAAAACTTCGCCCTCTTGCGCTGCCAAAGGTTCGGCAGCAGCAGCGAAACAGGAATAAACATTAAAAAAGAAAAATAAAAAAGGCGCATCATCATTACACAGAAAAAAAACAAATAAAAAAAACAACTTGGGGCTAAAATCGTTGCAAAAACCTCAGTAAATCATACTTGGATACAAAACGAAATTGCGGCGCATTTATGATTCAAACACACCGCAATTTAGAATATTTTTTATTAAAGATGAGGAATTTTAATACTATGGGCTAATACAACCTTAAAATATGTCTGTAAAATAAACTGTAAAAAAAAAGCTATTCGTCAAAAAAATAAATTATTTTAGGATTATAAACAACCTCAATACAAAAGCATAAATATTTTTGTAAAAAATAAGATGTTGTTGCTATATTTTGTAAAAGCTGAAAACAACTTATACAACTTTTTAAAATATGCTGGTTTTAATGGCTTACTGCTCCATATTGGCTGTATAATATACTTAGTTTTTTTGTCAATTTTTGCTTCATTTTTACCAAATTTCTAAAAATCAAATTTGCCTTGAAAATAGCTGTAGTTAGATGGGAACAAGCCGCCCTCGCCGAGAAAACAGAGTGGCTCTCTCGCCCGATGGTGTAAAACAACTCACCAAAGCGGGTTTTGTATGTGCAATAGAACGTGGAGCAGGTACGCGCTCTTTTTTTGCCGATAGCGACTACGAAGCCGCCGGAGCGCAACTACACAGCGACAAAGCCGCGCTGCTCGCCACCGCCGATGTATTGCTCAAAGTAAATGCACCCACCACCGAAGAAGTTGCCACGCTGCGCTCCGAAGCCGTCATTATTTCATTTTTGTATCCCTACACCCAAGCCGAATTGGAAGCAACTGCTGCAACAACGCATTACCTCTTTTGCCATGGATGCCGTGCCGCGCATTTCAAGGGCGCAAAAATGGACGCTCTCAGTTCTCAGGCGAATTTGGCGGGCTATAAAGCGGTGCTGCTCGGTGCTGGTGCGCTGGGCAAAAAATTTCCGCCCATGAGTGACCGCCGCGCACCATTACACCGGGCGCGGTGCTGATTTTTGGAGCGGTGGCGGGTTTGCAGGCAACAGCTACCGCCCGCCGATTGGGTGCAGTGGTGGAAGTAACCGATGTGCGCCCCGAAACCAAAGAAGAAGTGGAATCCTTGGGCGGAAAATTTTTGATGGTAGAAGGTGGTGGCGTAAAAACAGAGGGCGGCTATGCAAAAGAAGTATCGGCTGAATTTTTACAAAAACAAAAAGAACTCATCGCTCACCATATCAAAGATGCCGACTTGGTCATTACTACGGCATTGGTTATCGGCAAAAAAGCTCCTTTGCTCGTCAGCAGCGATATGCTAAAAACGACGAAGCACGGAGCAGCAGGAGTGGATATGGCGGTGGAACCGGGCGGCAACTGCGAATGGAGCGAATTAGACAAAATTGTACAGAAAAACGGTGTCACCATCATCGGTCAGTCCAATTGTGCCGTCTTTTTGCTGCCCCCTCAATGCCAGCGAATTATACTCCAAAAAATATCAGCACTTTGTTGTTGCATCTTGCCAATAAAGATGGTTTTAGGTGGGAAATGGACGAACACATCACCAAAGGAAGCATCATCACCCATCGCGGCGAATTGCTCCATACCCTCACCAAAGATATTTTGGAATTGTAGAAAAGAAATTTCTCTTTCAATTTTATTTGATCCAAAAAAAAGCTTTCTGGTGTTTTGCGACGGAAGGCTTTTTTTATTAAAATAAATAGAAATTATTATTATTTACTTGCTTCTAAGTTAAAACCCTAAAGTAACAGTAGGGCTGATGAATTTATCGCCCAACGATTTGTCGTTGCCATAGCTGATACCCCATTGGCTGCGGTCAATGTTAAACAATGACTCTGATTTTAATGTGGTTGCGTCCATTGTAATTTTGCAGGAAAAGTTACACTGTTGGTTTTAGCACCAATAGTGAGATTGCCTGTGATGTTGTGTGTAGCACCTTGCAATACCGTTTTTTCGGCAGGATTGGCAGGGGCTGTATAAGGAGCTACGCTCGTAATAACAAAATAGCCGTAGGATATCTGGCAGTATCCAAAAATCGGGAGAAGTTAAGTGCGCCGCTAATTTGGTATTTCCTTCGTCCTGATCCAAAGCTTTCAAAGAAGCTACATCAATAATAATATCGCCGCCCGGTGATGTTGGTGCCATCTGTTTGGATAGAGCCGCTTTTGAAATCAAAAGTACCATTGTGTTTGCCCACCGCTTAGGCCTATCCAAGTGGCTTTGCTGGTGGCGGTATTGAGTTTATAGGCAGTTCCGGTGGCGGTGGCTTCTGTAGGTGCTGCTGTTTCTTTGGCAGGCTCTACGGTGGCTTTATCACTTTCGGGTTGGTTTTTGCAACTGTTAAAAGTCGCCATCAGGCTCACAAGAGCCAACGAAAAAAATATTTTTTTCATGTTTTTGTTGTTATGTATATTGGATTTATAGTTGTTTTTTTTCTTTTTAAATAATAACAGTATTCAGATAAATAAAAAGAACAAACAAATTGTTCTAATTATTTTGAATTATATATCGTATTGGTGCGGCAATTCGGGATTGATGATTTCGTGCCAAGGCAAGCCATACGTTCCCAACTCTGCCAAAACGGGTTGGGATTTAGTTGCTCCACATTCCATACACCCGCTTGCATCCACTTGCCTGTGAGCATCATTTTTGCCCCGAGCATCGCTGGCACTCCGGTAGTGTAGCTCACGCCCTGCGCCTGCACATCGCGATACGCATCTTGATGTTTGCAGTTGTTGTATATAAAATATGTTTTGTCTTTTCCTGCATATACCCCCTTAATTTGGCAACCAATGGAGGTTTCTCCGGTGTAATTTTCGCCCAAAGTACCCGGCTCCGGCAATACCGCCTTCAAAAACTCCAAAGGTATGATGTCCATTCCCTGAAACTTGATGGGTTTGATGCTCGTCATACCCACATTTTGCAGCACTGTTAAATGCGTGATGTATTGCTGCCCGAAAGTCATCCAAAAACGGGCACGGCGCAAAGTAGGGAAGTGTTTTACCAAACTCTCCAACTCCTCATGAAACAACAAGTATGATTCTTTGTGCCCCACATTCGGATAATCTATCGGCTTATGGATGCTCATCGGCGGAATTTCCACCCATTTGCCGTTTTCCCAGTATTTTCCCGGCTGCGTAATTTCGCGAATATTAATTTCGGGGTTAAAATTGGTGGCAAAGGCTTGTCCGTGGTCGCCAGCATTGCAATCCACTATATCCAAAAAGTGCATTTCGTCAAAATGATGTTTGGCGGCGTAGGCGGTAAATGCCTGTGTTACGCCCGGGTCGAAGCCGCAGCCCAACAAAGCCATAATACCGCGCGCTTTAAAACGCTCGTGATATGCCCATTGCCAACTGTATTCAAATTTTGCTTCGTCTTTGGGTTCGTAGTTGGCGGTATCCAAATAATGCACCCCACACTCCAAACAAGCGTCCATTATCGGCAAATCCTGATAAGGCAAAGCTACATTTATCACCAATTGGGGCTGAAAACGGCGTATCAACGCTACTACTTCGGCTACATTGTCGGCGTTTACCTGTGCGGTTTGTATTTTTTGTTCGGGTATTTGTGCAGCGATGGCTTCGCACTTGGAGAGCGTGCGGCTCGCCAGCATAATTTCGCTGAAAACTTCCGGCACACGAGCGCATTTTTTTACAACCACGTTGCTCACGCCGCCCGCGCCGATAATCAAGACTTTTGACATAATATGTTTAAATAAATAATATTGAAAACAAAGATATAAAATATGCACTACAAGCCTTATACAATATTGTAGGAAGGGCTTTTGAATAAAATGTGTGCAAAGGTAAATGTTTTATTACGATATGCCGTTTTGTTGTTGATATTCTTTGTATTTTTCCGTAAAAACGGCAGCCATTGCACCCAAGACAAAGGTAATCAGCAACGTTCCCAATACCAAGAGGCTGCGCTGGGGTTTGAATTTACGGCTGGCTACGGCAGCTTTTTGGGTAATGTAAACAGTGGACATATTCATTTGCTGAACCGCCTGCGACTCTTCCAAGTTTTCTTTTACGCCCCCAAATTCTTTGAGTTTGCTTTGTAACATTTTATACAATACTCCACTGCTGATGGTGTCTCGGGGATTTTCGGCAATGAGGCGGCGCGTGCTGTCACTCAATGTTTTTACTTCTTGCTGCAAACGATTGTGCTGCACCTGAAGTGTTTTTAAAATATCATTCTTTTTTTCAAAAATAATTCCCCTGTTGATTTCATCAATTTTATTGGTAATATCATTTGCAAATTGTGCCGCGAACATCGGGTCTTTGTCTGTTACCTGCACTTCTACTTCGTTATAGGTGTTTTTTAGAATTTCGTAATTATTTGTCAATTTTTTCATTACCTTAAATTCCGCTTCTTTCGCCGTGCTGTCGATGCCGTAATGTGCATATAAATGATGTTTCTGAATCAAATATCCGTACAAAGCCCCCGACTCACCGATAGACAACAAACGGTCTATATCATCTTTTCCGCCAAATAAATACACTTCATTTTTTGAGCCTTCTTTTGGAAAAATAGCGGCACGGTCGAGAAGCGTAGGACTGATGGGGCGTAAAATAGCAGTAGATTTATATTGATTGGGCAACAACAAACTGATGATAATGCTGCCAACAGTTGCCACTGCACAAGCGATTAAAATGGCTTTGCGCCATTTCCATAAAATTTGTAAAAGTTCAAACATGTAAATTTTTGCACTTCGGATTGATGAAAAAAGGTATGGCGTATTTTTTTTACTGAAATCAAAAGAGATGATAAAATACCTGTAAACGTTGCACCGTATCTACTACCCTTTATATTTTAAGGCTGCAAAGATACGCTGCTTATTTGTTTTATCCGAGTAGCGATATTCTTCATTTCGGTGCGGGAGTCTTTGTTTTTTATTCTTCGGTATAGGTTTTATGAAAACGTCTTATGATTAAGCTCAAGGGGCGGTCGTAATTGACGTAGTTGATGAACCAATCAAAAAACGTAATTACTTTGTTGCGAAAACCCACTAATAGTAAAATGTGTACGAACATCCATACAAACCACGCAAATATGCCTTGAAATTTTACTTTCGGCAAATCTACTACTGCTTTGTTTTTTCCGATGGTTGCCATTACACCTTTGTTATGGTAAGAAAAAGGCTGCAAATCTTGTTTTTTTTCAAGGCGTTGGAGGTTTTTGGCTAAATGATGTGCTTGTTGTACCGCCACCGGAGCGAGCATCGGCAACCCTTTCGGATTTTCGGTGTCTGTTTGTGCGGCAACATCGCCAATGGCAAAAATATGGTCGTAACCTTTTACTTGGTTGTAGTCGTTTACCGCTATTCGGTTGCCTCCTACTATGCAATCGGCGGCAAGCCCCGCCAAAGGATTCCCTTTTACGCCCGCCGTCCAAATTACCGTAGCCGTAGAAAATATGCCGCCTCCTTTTAAATATATCGAATCAGCGCGGTAGTCTTCTACCATTGTATTCAATTGTACCTGAATTCCCAAGCGTTGAATATCGCGCAGGCTCATTGCAGAAGCGTGTTCCTGATGGCACTCAGCAAGCGCGGGGCTGCTTCGAACAATACAATATTCATTTGAGAAAAATCAAGGTTCGGAAAATCTTTCGGAAACACATAGCGTTTCATCTCTGCCAGTGCGCCCGCTACTTCTACCCCTGCCGGACCACCGCCTATAATCGCAATATTCATCAATGCTGCACGTTTGGAGGCATCTTGTGTAATGGCTGCCAACTCCAGATTTTGCATGATAAAACTGCGAATATCCAAGGCATTTACTACACTTTTGAGGGGAAATAACTGCTGTTTGATAGGTTCAAAATTGAAAAAATTATTGGTACTGCCCGTTGCAATCACTAAATAATCGTACTCAAATTCGCCAATGTCGGTGCTGAGTGTGCGGCGGTCGGTGTTGATGCGCTGTACTTCTGCCATGTGGCACTCTATATTTCTATAACCCCTGAAAATCCGGCGCACCGGATAAGCAATGCTTGATGCCTCCAAACCACCTGTTGCCACTTGATACAATAATGGCTGAAAACAATGATAATTATGCTTATCCAACAACCATACATCAAAGGGTAAATGCTTAAGTTTTTTTGCCAACTCAATTCCACCAAAGCCTGCACCTACAATTATTACTTTTTTGTGTGCTGTTTTCATATAATTATATTTTATGATGAAATATTTTATGACTAAAAAGAGGTTAATTGTCTTTAAAAAAATCTACAAAGATTGTGTGGTAAAATGGGGCGTTTGAGGCAAAGAAGTTTGCAGTTGCCGGATTTTTTCTAATACCTCCGCTACACTGATTAAACTCATACAGGTTCGTTCGGGCGATACACAGTGCAGTTGTGTGCAGGGATTGCAGTGCAACTTGTGATGAATAAAGGTCGCTTTTTTGCCGAAAGGCGCAAAAATATGCGGCTCGCCCGGTCCGAACAAACCAATCGTGGGCGCACCCGCCGCCGCCGCTATGTGCATAGGACCACTTTCGTTGCCTAACATCAGGTGGGCGCGGCGCACCAAAGCGGCATAATCCATTAAACCACCTACACCCGCAAACGAAAACGTTTCAAAATCCAGCAGTTGGCGCACCGCTTCAATGTCGCTTTGCTCAGTAGCATCGCCTACCCACACAATATACCAGTGGTAGTTTTTTTTCAAATATGCGGCTACTTCGGCAAAACGCTGTATGCTCCAGCGGCGCAGGGCTTTTCGCGCTCCGATATGAAACACCGCAAACTCCCCGATACGATGCTGCTGCAAAAAACGCTCGGCGCAGGTAAGATGCTCGGGGGCATAAAAAAGCTGAATTTGCGGGTCGGCAGGCAGCGGTTGGGTTTTGAACAAAGGCTGTAATACTTGCAAATTCGTAAATACCTCGTGCGGGTGCTGCTTTTGGAAGAGTTTGTTGTAGAAGCGTACTGTACCCCTGTCCAAACGAATGTCCGGACGATGGCGTTGTGCAAAATGGAGCGTTTCCCAAGTGCCGCGCATTTCCACTATCAAATCATAAGAAGAAGAAGAATTTAGTTCGCTTACTTGCTCCACAATGCGGTCAAAATAGGGCGTAGGCGCAACTATACTTTTTACAAATGACTTGCACAACAAAGTAATATGTGCCTTCGGATAGCGGTGACGCAAGGCTTCGAAAGCAGGTAACGACACAATCATATCGCCGATTTCGTCTAAACGTACTACCAAAATCCGCTTAAAATCGTAACAATGTGCTTTTTTAAAGCCATTAATGCTACGACTGAGTAGCATGGAAGCAAAGTAGAGGCGTTTTTCGGAGGGTATCACAAATTGTATAAACGCTGTATGAAAACAGAAAGTTGTTGAATGATAAGGTTCGCACAAATTTAAAACATTTTTGCTGCTCAAAGGTGTTTCTTTCATTACAAAAACAGCTTTTTGAATTGCATTTTATCGTTTTTTTACTCATCTTACAACATCTATACGCAGGAAAAAACCGTAACTTTGCTTTTTATTAAAAATAATCATTTCAAAAATGAAAAAATACGATTCAATTTCTCCTGAATTATTTATACAAAACCGCAAGCGTTTTGCGGCGCAGATGTTGCCCAATTCCATCGCTGTTTTTTTATCAAATGACGAAATGCCGCGCAGTGCCGACGGAACTTTCCCTTTTCGCCAAAATTCCGATATTTTTTACCTTTCCGGCATTGACCAAGAAAAAAGCATACTCGTATTATTTCCCGATTGCGCCAAAGAGGGTTTTGAAGAAGTGCTGTTTTTGCGCGAAACCAATGAACATATCGCCACTTGGGAAGGACACAAATATACCAAAGAACAAGCACAGCAGGTGTCGGGGATAAAAAAAATAATGTGGCTCAACCAGTTAGAGCCTGTTTTTTCGGAATTGGTGCATCTTGCCGAGCATATTTACCTCAACTTAAACGAACATAGCCGCTACGAAAGTGATGTGCCTTACAAAGATTTGCGCTTTGCCCGCGAAATGCGCAAGCGTTTTCCTTTGCATAATTTTCGCCGCGCTGCTCCTGTTTTGCACCAAATCCGTTCCATCAAAAGTGATATTGAAATTGACCTGATGCGCCGAGCTATTGATATTACCGATAAGGCTTTTGATCGCGTGCTTCGTTTCGTAAAACCCGGCATAACCGAATACGAAATAGAAGCCGAAATTATGCACGAGTATTTGCGACACCGCGCCACTGGTCCGGCTTATGGAAGCATTATTGCTTCGGGTGCAGATTCCTGCTGCCTGCATTATACCGATAATAACAAAGTATGCCAAGACGGTGATATTTTGTTGATGGATTTCGGTGCGGAATATGCCAATTATGCCGCCGATTTATCGCGTACTATTCCTGTAAACGGCAGGTTTTCGCCGCGCCAACGTGCTGTATATGATGCGGTGTTGCGCGTGAAAAACGGAGCTACTGCATTGTTGCGCCCCGGCACGCTTATAGATGATTATCACCGCGAAGTGGGCAAAATGATGGAGGCTGAATTATTGCAGTTGGGTTTGCTCTCCAAAGCCGATATACAACAACAAAATCCCGAATGGCCTGCCTATAAAAAATATTTTATGCACGGCACTTCGCATTTTTTGGGATTAGATGTGCACGATGTAGGACATAAATATCGCCCCATGCAGCCCGGTATGGTATTTACTTGCGAGCCGGGTATTTATATCAAAGAAGAAGGGCTGGGCATTCGTTTGGAAAATGATGTGCTTGTTACCGATGGCGAACCTTTGGATTTGATGGCGCATATACCAATAGAAGCCGAAGAAATTGAAGATTTGATGAATCGTAAATAAAAAGCACGAACCTAGCAATACGCTATGTGATAAAATGTTTTTTTGTAAAAAATTTGTAGAGAAAATACAACAACATGCGACAACATATTCCCAATTTACTCACCCTGCTCAATTTGATGATGGGTTGCTTGGCTTTGTATCATATTTTTAAAGGTGATGTACGGTTAAGTGTTATTTTTATTGCTATTGCTGCTGCCGCCGATTTTGCCGATGGCTTTGTGGCGCGTATGCTGGGCGTGCAGAGCGATTTGGGCAAACAGTTGGATTCTTTGGCTGATGTAGTAACTTTCGGGGTGGTGCCCGGTGCTATTATTGTGTGGCTGCTGCAAAATAGCCCGCAGTTGCCGGCTGCTTCGCTGCTGCCTTTCGCGGGTTTTGTGATTAGCTTATTTTCGGCGTTGCGCTTGGCAAAATTTAATATAGACACTCGCCAAACCAACAGCTTTTTGGGTGTGCCCACTCCCGCCAATACTTTGTTTTTTGTCGGGTTGCTGGGGCTTTCGTGGAGTAATAGTGCTTTGGCAGATTATTTATTGAATCCGGTGCTGCTGCTGCTGCTCACGGCATTATTCAGCTATTTGCTCGTAAGCGAAATTCCTATTCCGGCACTGAAATTCAAAAATTTTTCTTTCAAAGATAACCGCTTTGCTTATAGCATTTTGTTGTCGTCAGTTTTGTATCTGGCTCTTTTTGGGTGGTTTGGCTTGTCGTTGAGCATCGCCACTTATATCATTGCTGCTTTATTTATCAAAAATACTCCTACACCACCTACACCTGCTGCTACTCTTCCTGCAAGCGAAGAAAACAGCTCAACGCCGCCGCCTAAATCAAATAAAAAGGCTGCTGCTAAATCTGCTCTGCCTAAATCCTGATGTATAATTCAACACATCAAAGACAAACATGTTTTTTTCGCGCCGCTTGATGATTGATAGAAAAAATTTTAATTATTTTTATACCATTAAAACAACTATTTGGCATAGTTATTATGGTATGGTAATTATGTCATTACCCATAGAACTTATCATAAAAGAGTCAGCAGATTACCTAAAACAGCTACATAAAAAAGCCAAAAGGAAGGGCGTTTCTAAAATAAAGATGTTGATGAATATCCAAAGCGGTATCCACCACAATCATCTTCTTGCCATCAAGTCAGGGGCTTCTGTGCGTTCGATAAACAGGTGGAAAGCTACTTACCAATCGCAGGGACTTGATGGATTGCTCAGGGACAATAGAGGTGGTGATTTCCGTAGCCAACTCGAGACAGCAGACAAGGAGCGGATATCGCAAAAGCTAAAAGATCCCAAGAATGGGTTGCGCACCTACAAAGAAGCACAGCAGTGGCTGAAGTCGGAGTTGGGTATTGAAAAGCAATACAATACGGTAAGGATGTATCTGAAGCGAAACTTTGGCACAAAACTCAAGGTGGGTAGAAAAAGCCATATCAAAAAGGACGAAGCGGCGGTTGATACTTTTAAAAAAACTTATCAAACACGCCAGAAGGCATTAAAAATAAGGAGTTTCGTCTTTCAGGCTGCCAGTGTATAAATATTTATGTTGCTGACGAAAGCAGGGTCGGGTTATTGCCCAATATAAGACGATGCCTTACCGCAAAGGGCGTAAAACCCATCGTAGCTTACCAACATCGCTTCCAAAACTTTCTATCGCGTTGGTGACTATTCCCCATCAACGGAGACAATCTTACCTTAGAAATGCCTTACTGTAATACGGTCTGCTTTCAAATATTTATAGATAAACTCTCCGTACAAAAGCCTGAAGAATTCAAGATAATTCTACTTGACAATGGTGCTTTTCACCACAGCCGACAATTGGTAATTCCTAAAAATATTCATCTGTTGTTTATTCCTCCTTACTCTCCCGAATTAAACCCCGCAGAGATGATATGGCGATTCATCAAGGGCAAAACTGCTAACATTATTTGCAAAGATCTGGAAGAACTCTCCGCCAAAGTCACTGATATTATCAACGATATGAGTAACGTTATCATTCAATCCATTACAGGTTGGAAACTTTTTACAAACTGTGCCTTTTAGATGTTTATTTGGTATTAAATAAAAAAGGCTGTCCTCAAAAAAACAAGGACAGCCTTTTTATTTAATCGTATTCTGATTTATATTCTTTTATTCTTCGGCAATTTGTGAGAGTCGCTCCTGACGATTTAAACGCTCTTGCTCCTCTTTTGTGCCTACTATCAAACGGCTGAAACGTTTTTGTCCCGTTCCGGCAGGTATCATTTTACCGATAATCACATTCTCCTTCAATCCGTCTAAGCTATCCACTTGCGCCCCGATAGCCGCCGTACTGAGAACTTTTGTGGTTTCTTGGAACGATGCCGCCGAAATCCAACTACTAGTACCTAATGAAGCACGCGTAATACCTTGCAACAAAGGTCTGCTGGTTGCCGATTGTACCGAACGTGTTTCTATGGGCTTGAGGTCGTTGCGGCGCAAATAGGAATTTTCCTCGCGTGCTTGACGCAAAGTGATGATTTGCCCCGCTTTGTATTTATTGGAATCTCCTGCATCTAATACAAATTTTTTGTCAAAAATGCGGTCGTTTTCCTCTACTACCTCAAATTTATTTACTGCCATACCTTCCAAGAAGCGTGTATCGCCCGGGTCAATGATTTGTACTTTCTTCATCATTTGGCGTACAATTACTTCAATGTGTTTGTCATTGATTTTTACACCTTGCAAACGATATACTTCCTGTACTTCATTTACCAAATATTCTTGCAGCGCAAAAGGACCCTTGATAGCCAGAATATCCGAAGGCGTAATAGAACCATCTGACAGTGGTGTGCCGGCGCGTACAAAGTCTCCGTCTTGTATCAAGATGTGTTTGGACAATGGCACTAAGTATTTTTTGCTTTCGCCGTCTTTAGCTTCTACACTGATTTCGCGATTGCCGCGTTTGATTTTTCCGAAACGAATCACACCGTCAATTTCTGATACTACTGCCGGATTAAAAGGATTACGCGCTCTGAATAATTCCGTTACGCGCGGCAAACCACCCGTAATGTCGCGTACTTTACTCGTTACGCGCGGAATTTTTACCAATATCGTCCCTTTTATTACTTCTTCTTTATCTTCTACATTGATGTGTGCTCCTACCGGTAAAGTAAAAGAACGCAATACGTCTCCTGCTTTGTTTACTACATTAATCGTTGGAATACGTTTTTTATCTTTCGGCTCTATTACTACTTTTTCGCGGTGTCCGGTTTGTTCATCTGCCTCTTCGCGGTAGGTGATACCGTCAATAATACTTTCATATTGAATGGTACCGTTTACTTCATTGATAATAACGGCATTGTATGGATCCCAAGAGCAAATCAAATCGCCTTTTTTGAGCAAGTCTCCGCTTTTTACATAAATCTTAGATCCATAAGGAATATGATTACTCGTGAGCTGGCGATTGGTTTTTGCATCTACGATACGCGCCTCTGCCGTTCTGCCCAATACTACATGCACTATTACTTCATTGCCTTCTTCGTCCTGCTCTATAAAATCTACTACGCGCTCGTCATCTAACTCTACAATACCGTCAAATTTGGTGCGTAATTGTGATTCATTGGCAATATTCGAAGCCACACCACCCACGTGGAAGGTGCGCAGGGTGAGCTGTGTACCCGGCTCTCCAATAGACTGCGCCGCTATAATGCCTACGGCATCGCCTATTTGTGTCATGCGGTTTGTTGCCAAATGACGACCATAGCATTTTACACATACGCCTACTTTTTCTTCGCAAGTCAATACCGAACGAATTTCTACACCCTCCAATGCGGTTTCCTCATCTATAAATTGCGCAATTTCATCAGTAATTTCTTCTCCCGCTCTTACGATAAGTTTTTCGTTGAGAGGATCGTAAATGTCGTGCAAGCTCGTTCTACCTACTATACGCTCGCTCAAAGGCTCTACCACTTCCTCGTTGTCTTTGAGTGCCGTGGTATAAATACCGCGCAGTGTACCGCAGTCTTCGGAAGTAATAACGGCATCTTGCGCTACGTCCACCAAACGACGGGTCAAGTAACCCGCATCGGCGGTTTTTAAGGCAGTATCTGCCAAACCTTTACGCGCACCGTGTGTGGAAATAAAATATTCTAATACCGACAAGCCTTCTTTGAAGTTCGACAAAATCGGGTTTTCAATAATCTCCGGACCAGAGCTTCCCGATTTGCGCGGTTTTGCCATCAATCCACGAATACCTCCCAACTGACGAATTTGCTCCTTAGAGCCGCGTGCACCAGAGTGATACATCATATATATTGCATTGAAACCCTGATTATCGGCTTCCAACTTTTTCATCAAACTCTCGGTAATACGGCTATTGGCGCGTGTCCAGATGTCAATTACCTGATTGTATCGCTCATTATTGGTGATAAAACCCATTTGATAATTGTTCGTTACTTCATCTACTTCGGCTTGTGCTGCTTCGAGCATGCCGTCTTTATCGTCCGGCGTAATCAGATATTTCAAACTAAAAGATAAGCCTCCTTTAAATGCCCAACGGAAACCCAAATCTTTAATGTCGTCCAAGAAAGCGGCAGTGGTAGGTACATCGGTGAGGCGAATGATAGAGCCAATTACTTTACGCAAGTTGGATTTTGACAGCAATTCGTTGATAAAACCTACTTGCTTTGGCACTACTTCGTTGAAAATAACCCTTCCGCAGGTGGTTTCTATCAATTCTCTTTTGAGGCTGCCGTCTTTTTGACGTACATTGGTTTTTATTTTGATGTACGAGTGTATCTCTAATTTCCCTTCGTTGAGTGCAATAATCACCTCTTCGGCAGAATAAAACATTCTGCCTTCCCCTTTCATCATGCGCGTTTCGTCACTGCGGCGACCTTTGGTGATATAATACAAACCCAGTACCATGTCTTGTGAAGGCAGGGCTATCGGTGCGCCGTTTTGGGGGGCTTAGGATATTGTGCGATGACAACATCAATAATTGTGCTTCCAAAATAGCGGGGTTGCTCAAAGGAACGTGTACCGCCATTTGGTCGCCGTCGAAGTCGGCATTGAACGCTGTACATACTAAGGGGTGCAGTTGTATCGCTTTTCCTTCAATGAGCTTGGGCTGAAACGACTGAATAGACAAGCGGTGCAATGTCGGGGCACGATTGAGCAAAATCGGGTGTCCTTTCAATACATTTTCCAAAATATCCCAAATTACAGGCTCTTTTCTATCTACTAATTTTTTGGCGGATTTTACGGTTTTTACAATGCCGCGCTCCATTAGTTTTCTGATGATAAACGGCTTAAATAATTCCGAAGCCATTTCTTTCGGCAAACCGCACTCGTGCATTTTGAGCTCAGGTCCTACCACAATCACCGAACGACCGGAATAATCTACACGTTTACCCAATAGGTTTTGACGGAAACGACCTTGTTTTCCTTTCAATACATCAGAAAGTGATTTCAAGGCTCTGCCGCCATCGGCTTTTACGGCGTTGGATTTGCGCGAGTTGTCGAACAAAGAATCTACCGCTTCTTGCAACATACGTTTTTCGTTGCGCAAGATTACCTCCGGTGCTTTGATGCTGATGAGGCGTTTGAGGCGGTTGTTGCGGATAATAACGCGGCGATATAAATCGTTGAGATCAGACGAAGCAAAGCGACCACCGTCCAAAGGAACTAAAGGACGTAATTCGGGTGGTATTACCGGCAAATAGTCGATAATCATCCACTCGGGGCGGTTTTCGTGGAGTTGGTTGCCATCACGGAAAGCCTCTACTACCTGCAAACGTTTGAGGGCTTCGGTTCTCTTTTGTTGGGCGGTTTCTACGGCAGCTTGGTGGCGCAATTCATAAGATAAATTGTCCAGATTAATTTGCAACAATAAATCTTTTACGGCTTCTGCCCCCATTTTTGCAATAAATTTGTTGGGGTCGGTATCGTCTAAGTATTGATTGTTTTTATCTAAAGTTTCTAAAAAATCCTGATATTCCTCCTCTGTCAATAAATCCAGTTTTTTACGCTATCTCCCAATGCTCCGGGCTGAATTACAATATAACGCTCATAATAAACAACCGATTCTAATTTTTTGGAAGATACGCCGAGCAAATAACCAATTTTGTTGGGTAATGATTTGAAATACCAAATGTGTACAATGGGAACTACTAATTTGATGTGTCCCATACGTTCGCGGCGTACTTTCTTTTCGGTAACTTCTACGCCGCAACGGTCGCATACGATACCTTTATAACGAATGCGTTTGTATTTGCCGCAATAACATTCGTAGTCTTTTACCGGACCAAAAATACGCTCACAAAACAAACCGTCTCTTTCGGGTTTGTAGGTGCGGTAGTTGATGGTCTCGGGTTTGATAACTTCTCCGAAAGATTTTTCCAATATGGAGTCGGGCGATGCCAAACGAATGGATATTTGGGAAAATTCGGATCTCAATTTATTATCTTTTTTCAAAGACATATATATGGAAAATTTTATTTTATTTTAAAAAAAATAACCGTCTCTTTTCTAAAAACTTCTTTTATGTTGCATTAACAAGAGAAAAAAGTTGCCCTTATAATATATAAGAGTTGCTTTTTTCTCTTGTATTGGAAGCCGCTTACTTGCTGTTTTTTTTTTGCGTATAAGATGCTCAAATTCCATATTATTCAAATACAACGTCTAATGCCAAACCGCGCAATTCGTGTATCAATACATTGAATGATTCAGGAACATTCGGTGTAGGCATTGCATCGCCTTTTACAATGGCTTCGTAGGCTTTTGCACGACCGATAATATCATCGGATTTGAGCGTGAGTAACTCTTGCAATATGTTGGCTGCACCGTAGGCTTGCAAAGCCCATACTTCCATCTCACCAAAACGCTGCCCCCCAAACTGGGCTTTACCTCCGAGTGGCTGCTGCGTGGGCGTGCATTTTATCGTCCACCATGTGTGAGAGTTTAAGCATATAAATAATACCTACTGTCGTTGCCTGATGGAATCGCTCGCCGGTTTCGCCGTCATATAAATAGGTGCTGCCTAATTTCGGCAAACCCGCTTGTATTACTTTTTCGTCAATATCCTCTAAAGTAGCTCCGTCAAAAATCGGGGTGGCGTATTTTTCGCCTAATTTCAGCCCTGCCCAACCTAATACGGTCTCAAATATTTGCCCGATATTCATACGAGAAGGTACGCCCAAAGGATTGAGTACAATATTCACCAGGTTCCGTCTTCTAAGAAAGGCATATCTTCGGGGCGAACAATACGCGCCACAATACCTTTATTCCCGTGGGGACCTGCCAATTTATCGCCTACTTTGAGTTTGCGCTTTTTGGCTATATACACTTTGGCAAGATTCAATACGCCGGCGGGTAATTCATCTCCTACACTGATATTGAATTTTTCGCGTTTGTAGCGTCCGCGCTCTTCATTAATTTTAATGTTGTAATTATGAATTAATCGGCGGATAGTTTCGTTGCTGCGGGCATCGTCTGTCCATTCCGAAAGCGGTGCGATATTTTCATAATCAATGCCTTGCAGGTTTTTAGCAGTATATTTAGAGCCTTTTGGTACGATTTCTTCATTATAAGAGTTGAGCAGGTTTACTGCTTTTCTATCTACCAATACTAGGTTGATTTTTTCTAATAATATTGCTTTTATTTCCTGCAATTTCTTTTCGTGTATTTCTTCCAAACGGGTCAGCGCATCTTTTCGCTTTCTTTTGGAGTCTTTGTCTTTTTTGGCACGCGCAAATAATTGTTTGCTGATTACTACGCCTCTTACCGAGGGTTTTACTTTCAAAGAAGCGTCTTTTACGTCTCCGGCTTTGTCGCCGAAAATGGCGCGTAAGAGTTTTTCTTCGGGTGTAGGGTCTGTTTCGCCTTTGGCGTAATTTTTCCCATCAGAATATCACCTTCTTTTAAGATAGCTCCTATGCGTATGATGCCGTTGTCGTCTAAATCTTTCGTGGCTTCTTCGGATACGTTCGGAATATCGTTGGTGAGTTCTTCTTCGCCTAATTTAGTGTTGCGCACATCTAATACAAATTCTTCAATGTGTAATGATGTGAACAAATCTTCGCGCACTACTCGCTCGGATATTACTATCGCATCTTCAAAATTATAACCTTTCCATGGCATAAATGCCACCATCAAATTTCTGCCCAAAGCTAATTCGCCGTTGTCGGTAGCATATCCTTCGCACAGAATTTGTCCTACGTTTACCTTTTTGCCCTTTTTTACGATGGGTTTGAGGTTGATGGTCGTGTTTTTGGCTGGTTTTGCGGAATTTTACCAAAGGATATATCGTTACATCTCCTCAAAACTCGCTAAACGCTCGTCTTCGGTGCGCTCATAACGGATATGTATCGTATCGGCATTTACATATTCTACTATACCG
>JADJTG010000003.1 GCA_016711285.1 Sphingobacteriales bacterium | reverse complement strand
CATATATGCTAAGGTTCGCCTAGCTTTTTATTTTATAAATGAGGGAATACAGATGAAACAGATGGAGCAGATAAGCACAGATTTTTATCCGTAAAAACCGTTCAATCCGTCAAACCCGTGTTCAGAAACGATATTTAAGCATCAGCAACGCCAACATAATAAGTTATTTGCCTTATTTATGAGACTTATATAAGCATATTTTAAGGCGATTTAGTATTAGCTATTGCGTTTAGGTAGCCTCACTTAGCTTTTTAGTAGCCGCACCTACCTTTTAGGTAGGAAGACTTAGTTTTTTGGTAGCCGCACCTACCTTTTTGGTGGTACCAACCTTGCTTTAGGTAGGAAGACTTACCTTTTGGTAGCTGCACCCCACCTTTTGGTAGGTACTACCTTGCTTTTAGGTAGGAAGATCTTCTAGCTTTGGTAGCTGCACCTACCTTTTGGTAGGTATTACCTTGCTTTTTGATAGGTGTAATTTAACTGATGGTTAGCTGCACCTCCATCTTTTGGTAGGTACTTAGTTTTTCTATTTTTTTGTGAAAAAATTTCGCACAGAATGGAATTAATACTAAAATCGACAAAAAAGGGTACTTTTTAGGCGTGCGAGCCTTAGCTTAATTTTATATAATGAATACGCAGCAAATAAATTGTTTCAGTATTAGTTTTTAATAATGTTTCAAAATTATCCCAAATAGCGGCTCTTAATATTTCCGGGTGAAATGTTGCGTATTTGCGATACTGTTTGATACAGATTTTGATGCTAAGTTCGGTATTGTCATCACTTTCTAAAAAAAAATGTATTCCAGAGGCAGGGTGGCAGCCGTGTGATGAGCAGGCATTGATGGCAATAAAGCAGCAGCACTCCAACGACAAAAAAAAATCCCGCTTGCAGGAGTTGCTGTGCAATGATTTCTTTTTATTAAATCCGTGAATGAGCCATTTTTTGGCGGGGGCGCAGTGTTTTTTTAAATTGTAAAAGCGTATCAAAAGCCCTTACACAATGTATTACCAAAGGCTTGCGGGTGCTGCTCCGAAAGCCGAATCTGTGCCTCAAATGCTTGTAGCTGCAAATTCCATATGTAGCACATAAACGGTCAAGCCCACATTCGCCCACTGCCCACACACGATGGTGGGCGAGCAGGTGAGAAAGTTGATGAAGTTGCTGCTCCAATAACTCATTTTTTATATACCAGGTGCAGACCCACACAAAAGCTCCTTGCAAATCCGCACAGAAAGCACCGTGTTTGCTGCAAATGACAAGGCGCACCAACGAAAAGCATCACCGTCAGTTTCTGGGTAGTCGGTGTGTGGGCATCTAAATAAAGATGATGATAAGTTGTGTATTGCTGCACCATTATTATTATTCTACCTGCAATACCAATCCTTTCAGATAATCGCCTTCGGGGTGATAGATGTTGATAGGGTGGTCGTTGCTTTGCCCTAATTGTTGCACAATACGCACCTTGCGCTTGGAGTCGGCGGCGGCGGCAAACACAATTTTGCGAAATAAATCGCGGGTAATCACTTGCGAGCAGGAGAAAGTGAATAAAAACCTCCGCACGAATATGGCGAAATGCCTGCAAATTGATTTGTTTATAACCCTGTGCGGCTTTGCTTTCCGCGCTTTTGTGCTTGGCAAAAGCGGGCGGGTCTAAAACAATTACTTCATATTCATCATGAATTTGGCGCAAATACTCAAAACAATCAGCTACAATACCGCGATGTCGTTCACTGCCGCCATTGAGTGCTACATTCTGATTTGCCCATGTTATTGCTTTCTTGCGATACATCTACCGAATCCACCCGCGCTGCCCCGCTGCCAGCGCATACACCGAAATCCACCCGAATACGAAAAAGCATTCAACACCGTTTTTCCGGGCGCAATACGATTGTAACAAACGGCGGTTATCGCGTTGGTCTAAAAAAAAACCCATGCTTTTGTCCTTCTTTCCCAGTGGGCATAAAAACGCAGGTTGTTTTCCGTAACAATACCTTCATCGTGTGTCTGGGGTCGCGCTGCCAAAGATAAATACCATTTTCTTTGTCGTAGATACGCTGCAAGCGAGTATCCAACACCAGCACCAAAGCCGCTGCAATTTCGTTTTGATGCGTTCCATACCCGAAGTCTGAATCTGTAGTACAGCAGTATCGCCGTAGATGTCCACAATCAAGCCGGCAAATTGTCGCCTTCGCATGAATGAGGCGGTAGGCGGTGGTGTGGCTGCTATCTGCCAAGCCAAAGTGCGGCGCAACTCAAAGCCTGCCGGATTTTTTGCGCCCAAAAATCGGTATCTAAGCGGGGAACATCGCTGCCGAAATGAAACAGACGCACCGCAATGCTGCCTTCGGATAAAAATGTCCGATGGCGAGCGGCTGTTGTTGAGCATCAAAGACCTGTGCTATTGCTCCTTCTTCGGCTGTGCCGATAATTTTGGCAATAGCTCCCGAAAAGAGCCAAGGGTGAAAATTCAGTAAAGAGCGTTCTTTTAACGGATTGGGCGATACTTGTGCCTGCAAAGCAGTTGTTATCGGATTTTGGTCTTCAAAGCCGACTTGTTCTTCGTCCGACAAACAGACACTGGCTTGCGGCATAGTAATACCCGGAAGTACCCAAAGTAAATAAAACAGAGGTAATCATCATTTCATCTTCGGTAGTATCTCCCGGGATGGTGCTACCCGAATCATTTAAGTAAGTAGCTTTATGGATAATACCATTTTTGATGGTCATCGGTAAAAACGGGCTGAAAATACGAACAGGCGGGTGTTGATAATCGTACTCTATATCTTCACATTCGGGAACACCGTTGTATTTTTTGCATCAAATATTTTATCTCCTTTGCTGCCGTCGGCATTGCGCAGCCAAATTTCAAATCCTTTGCCGCGTTTGTGGGTATGGCTGCTGATTGCCCACAAATACAACTGTTGATTTATATTATATGAAAAAAGGTGTTTCGACCACATGCTCCTGTCCGCTGGAGGGAATAAACAACAAAGGATTGGGTAATAATTGAGAGTACATTTCCTGCGCCGATGTGCCGGTAGTTTGTGTATAAATATTCATATATACATCGGTAGCCATTGAGAGACTTTGAGAATAATTTACAACGTGTGTGTTTAAATCGAGCCACATATTATCGTACCAGGGAAAAGCCGTTCCTTCGGGAAGTTTGGTGCTGCCTGACGATTGTGAAGTAAGTACAAAACCTCCCAAGCCGCCACTGCCTTTACGAAATCCGTAGGGTACATCGTCAGCATCGGAGGGCTGGTCAAATTTGTAGATAATGTAATGGTGCGAACTGCCGATATTATAATCAATACGATTGACTTCAGTAGCCGGTATATCTAATTGATATTTAGAAAAATACTCTGTTTCGGATACCTGTGTACTGGTGCTGGGTGGTAAAAAGATAGGACCGAGGCGCACCTGAAAACCTTCGGAAGGGTCTGGAGCAGGTGGTGGGTTTTGAGGGTCATTTGCCCAATAGCCGCCACCACTATAGAAATTCTCTAATAAAGTTTCATCAACGACAGTGCCTTCGGCGGGTGCACCGAACAATATCCACTGGCGAATAATTTCGCGCTCAACAGCTGTGAGTGCTGCACTCGGATAGCCCATCGGCATTGCCGAGCCTTCATTTGCTTGTAGTTGAATGGTGGATTCAGTGCCGGCAGCTACTTTGCGAAACAAATAGCTGCGATAGGGGTCGCCCGGATAAACAAGTTTGTTGTGATTACTTTTTGCGGTGTAATTATCAGGGTCTTTATTATAAACATTGTTGTACACTGCGGTCGGCGAGTCGCCCTGCAAATCCAAATTGCCCGCCTTATCTGTTGTATTGTGACAGCCTGCATTAGTACATTTTGCCTGCACTATTTCATATACACGCATAGCCGTACTCTGCTGCGCTTGGGTGGCAAAAGATGTAATACCCATTGCCAAAATTGCAAATAAAATTCGGTTCATATTTTTTATAATTAAATTCAGGAAGTACAAAGTAAACTTATTTTTTAATAATGAACATATTTTATTCCTTAAATATGCGTAAAAAAGCCTTTTGCCGGATTATTTGTCAAATAATCAGTTCCTTATGATGATTTTAATAATTATTTTTTATCCGATAAAAAAAAGAACGCACTTACATCATTGGTAAGTGCGTTCTTTTATAAGATAACAATAAGACTCAAAAAAAATTAACGTACTACGGTCATTTTAAGAGTAGATGCAGAATTATCTGTTTGGAGTTGCACAAAATAATTACCCGCCGACAAATGAGAAGCAGGAATTTCTACCTGATGTGTACCTGCTGCTGTCATCGCATTGCTCACTTGTTGCACCAATTTTCCGTTGATGTCGTAAATATTGACACGCACGCGGTTGTTTTCCTGCAAAGTAAATTTCAGTGTAGCCATATCGCGTACCGGATTGGGGAATAATTGAATAGCAGCTACAGATTGAGTATCTTCTTCAATACCGGTTGTTGGGTTGAAAGAAGGTAAATCAAATACGCAAGATCCTGCCGCTTGCGTGCAGAAAGGATTTGCCAAAGATGTACTGCGATACATACCGCGTCCGTGCGTACCGATGTAGATAACTTTACATTTCAACTGTAAGTCGGCGAGGTAGCCCGCATTGCAACGAGCCATACTTTCCTGACGTATCCGCACCACCGGACCGATACCGAGTTCTTCGGTTTGCGGCGACCAGTTTTGAGCAGCAGGGTCGTAGTACCACACTCCCAATTCCGAAGCCACGATGAGTGCATTTTGCCCTGAAGTTCCGTGATCTATCACCACATCATATACCGCATAAACGGTAAATTAGATTGAACACTGGCAAAAGTAGGATTGGTAGAGGTGGCATTGGTAGAAAGAATTACATATTTATTATTGCCATAATTACCCGCAGTAACTGCCACACGCGCATCATTTTGGGGGTCTATTGCCAAACCTGTAATTACACGCGAACCATTGAATAAAGCACTTGACGAAATTTGTTTTACGGCAGGTGCGGCATTCAAATTACTGATACGCACCACATTACCAATTGTACTGCCAGCCCACACGGTTGTTCCGCTATTATTAACGGCTAATTCGTAGATAGCACCTGAGGCAACTTTTCCTACATTTCGCCAAGTGGAATAAGAAGCATTGATAGCATCTTCCAAAAGCCAAACATTGCCTGCATTGTCGCCGGTAAAGAATTTGGAGCGAGCAAAACGATAATCGGGAATTACTTGTCCTACGGATAAATCGTAATAAACATACAATTGCGTAGCTTCATAAATACGCTTGAAGTATTTTGCATCTTCTTCGTTGGGTTTGTCGGTTGATGATTCGGCGGCGGCAGCAGCTTTAAAATCTACCAATTGCTGGTCGGCGAGTTCTTTGTTGGAAGTAATGGTGAAAGTTTGATTGTTATAAGTAATACTGTGAGGAAGCGGGTTATCGGCATTAGGCTGATAATTGGCAATGGTGTAATACAGCATTTCGTCTTCCCACAATACAAAAGGTGTTACGAAACCTCCGCCATTATCCATTACGCCGTCTCCAGAGCAACCGCCATCAGCATTGAGCGGTTTACAGTCTATGTTTTCATCAAAAAACTTAGCAAAACCATCGCCGCCATTGCTGCTGCGATACAAAGCTCCTTCGGGATTTCCTGCAAATAAGATATTGGGTTTAATGTTGGATACTTCAGCATAACCTCCATCACCGCCATTCACTTCGGTAGTAGATTTGATGGAATTTACTCCAAAAGTAGTGAGGTTAGTACCGTTGTCTTGCGTGCCTCCCATTACTTTACCATCGTGTCCGCAGCTACGGAGTAAAATTGTGTGATATTATACCCTTTATTTACATTATAAAAATCGGGATAAATTTCGTCGGCGTGGGTAGTTTTGCTGATACCTCCATCGCTGGCTACATACATAATTTTGCCGTTTCCTTTCGGGAAGGTAATATGATGCTTGTCGGCATGTATATAGCGGGGTTAGAGGGGTCTTCATCCAAATTATCAATTTGTCTCCAGCCGTCAGACGTAGAGTAGCTCCACAGCGTAACACCCGCCAAGAAAATACGGTTGCCATCGGTAGGGTGAGCGGCAAAAGCCAAATCATAATCGCCCTGACATTGTGCGCCATTCGCCATCGGTTCAAAACTCTCAGTTCCTTCGCCAATTTTAGTCCAAGTAGAGCCTCCGTCAGTGGAGCGTTGTACTTCATTCAGGCAACCGCCGCCGCCCGAAACAGATACCATATATACCATATTGGGTTGGCTTTCGCACACTGCCAAACGCTTGCGAGCACCTGAAAAATTGGCAACAGATTGGAAATTATCGCCGTTGCTGTCGGAACGATAGTAGGCATTGCCAATAATGGCGTGTATCACACCATCGCTGCCGGCAACTACATCATATCCTGCACCATTTTGCACATTTGTCCAAGTAGAGCCGCCATCACTGCTCATACGTAAACCTGTACTCAATACTGCATAAATTTTATTGTCAATAGTAGGGTGGGCGGCTATGGCACGTACATCACCCCAAGCTTCACTTGAATTGTTCTCATCAGAAGGATAAGTAGAAATCACCTGCGAAAAACTGTTTGCACCGTCAGTTGATTTTAAAATCCCGTTTCCAAGAAATCCCATCGTACCGTCACCTGGATAAAACCCATTATAAAAACCTTCGCCCGTACCTGCATAATAATCACCGCTGGCATCTTGAGCAATGCAAGCAATAATTTGCATATTGGGGTCGTAGGTAATTTGTGTCCAGTTAGCACCTGCATTATCCGAACGCCACAAACCACCCGACACACCGCCGGCTACGAGTTTGTTGGCATTATCTTTATCCACAATCAAAGCGCGAGTACGACCGCCTACATTATCCGGTCCCATAAAGTCCCATTGTAATAAAGAGCCGCTTTTTTGCGCATAAATAGCATTGGCTTGCTGGCGTGCCTGCAACACATCTTTCATATCCACTTTGCCGGTTGTTTGATTGGCTTGCAAAGAATGCCAATACTCATAATATCCTTTAATGCCGCGCGAAAATTTCTTTTGTGTTGCGGCGGGTGCTGTTGCTTCGGTGCTACCCTGATACAACAAGGCTGCTCCCAACGAAACAGAACCTATTAACAAGAGTGATAAAAACTTTTTCATGTTTAAAAAATTTTTCGTGTTATTGTATAATTATTGTTTTTGCATTGAAACTTTTACAAAAATAAGCAAAAAAATATAGTATGAGAACTTTCAAGTAAAATATAACAATACTATGACAGTAACAGGGGCGTTTTTATGATAGAAAAACGCCCCTGTTATTGTTGTTTGTTATTGATTAAAATACTGATAATCAGACAAATAAATTTGTTTGCTTGATGTAGAAATTACAAGTGACGCTCGGCATGATAGGAAGAACGTACTAAAGGTCCGCTTTCCACAAAATTGAATCCTTTTTCCAAACCAACTGTTTTGTATTGTGCAAATAAGTCGGGGTGAATAAACTCTTTGATAGGCAAATGCTGTGCTGTTGGTTGCAGGTATTGCCCTAATGTGAGAACATCGCAGCCGTGTTCCAGCAGGTCGTCCATTGCCTGCAATACTTCTTCGTAGGTTTCGCCGATACCCAGCATAATGCCCGACTTAGTGCGACAGCCATAATCTTTGGTGCGGCGTATTTGCTCCAAACTTCGCTCATAGCGTGCTT
This sequence comes from Sphingobacteriales bacterium, assembly GCA_016711285.1. Lineage (NCBI taxonomy): Bacteria > Pseudomonadati > Bacteroidota > Sphingobacteriia > Sphingobacteriales > Sphingobacteriales bacterium. Next base: position 33,954 of record JADJTG010000003.1, on the reverse strand, counting down.
GCGGGCGCACCAAGCGATAGAGCCGCGCTACGGTTTCCATGTTGTGGCTCACTACTTCGGGGCGTTCGTCAAGTACGGTGTAGAGGGCTTGCCATTTGGCTTTGAAATCGGGAATGAGGGTTTCGAGGGTGGTGTGCGGGCTGCTGCGTTTGATTTCGCGAATGGTAGCAGCCCATATTTTTGCGCCGCCGTCGGGGAGTTCGTCTCTGTTGACGGAAGTGATAACACAATGTTTTACGCCCATCAGCTGTACGGCTTGGGCTACACGTTGCGGCTCTTGTTCGTCGAGTACGGGAGGCCGTCCGGTGGCTACGGCGCAAAAGGAGCAACTGCGCGTGCATACATTGCCCAAAATCATAAAAGTAGCAGTTCCGGCACCCCAACATTCGCCCATATTTGGGCAGTTGCCGCTTTCGCATATCGTGTGCAGGCGGTGGGTATCCACTAATTGGCGTACTTTTTTATATTCTTCGCCAATAGGTAATTTCACACGCAGCCATTCGGGTTTTCGGGGGCGCGGTGGAGTAGGAGACGAAACAACCGGAAGTTCTATCATGAACAACGTATTTAGATGAAAAAAATATTATTTTCTGCTTCCAAACAGGAATTGCAGGTACAAATTTGAGAATATTTTATTATTTTCTTGTACTACCATTATCGGTATATTTTGCGGATAGATGTTGAGCATAGCACCTATTTCAACACCTTTAATGCTGGATTCATTGCGCGACCATTCGAATACCATCGCTGCTTTTCCAATAATACCCGGTCGTAATTTAAGCGCATTAAACCCATAATAAAACCCCGAAGCACTATAAATAGAGTTGGGGTCTAAAAAACGGAGTGCATTTTGTTCGTTGTAGGGTTCATCGCGAAAGTTTTCTGTTTCGTTTTGATAATATAAGCGCAGGTAGTAGGGTTTGAGGAGTCCGAGCGAAACTCCTCCCAAATAGCGGTAGCTGATAGTAACCGGATTTTTGCGCCCGCGCTGGCTGAGTACGCGCTCTTTGCCGTACAATACATTGATGTTATAAAAATTGTTCTGTTTGCCGTAGATGTATCGCTGCTGCAAACTCGCCCCCGCCGTACTCATCACCGAAGCGCGGCGATTTTCTTTCGGGTGTTTCAGTTCTTGTAATTCAAATTGCCAGATTTTCTTTTTATAAATATTTTGAATTTTGGCTGTATTATAATTAATCCCCCACCCACGCGTATGAATTTTAAGCCCACCGTACTTTTCTTTATAATACACAATTTCGGCATCGGTGTATTTGTCAGTGTTTTGAGCAAGCACATTTATTGTGCCTGTCAGTAGCAGCCATAAGTATAATGGATAAAATTTCATGAATTTTTGGGAATAAGGCTGTAATAAAATAGTGCTATAACTGCAAGGTACATACAAAAATTATATTATAATCGTTTTTTTTACAAAATAAAATTATTACTAAATTGTTTAATAATAAGTCATTATTCTGTTATTGTTGTTACGAAGTGTCAAAAATTTTAACTATACTATAAAAACAATAACTCGCATAAGCTACTGCATTTGCTCAACACAAAACTTTTAACGAACTTTGGCGGTCTTAATTTTTTATCTATTTAATTTTTTTATTTATAAAAATGATGATACGCAATTTTGTTTTTTTATTATGGTCAGGCTGTTTACTGGCTGGTTTTACGCTGACAGCCCAAAACAAAGATATAACGATAGAAGATATTTGGAAAAATTATCTTTTCTATCCTGAGTCGGTGCAGGGGCTTAACTCTATGAAAGACGGGCTGCACTATACGTTGTTAGATGAAGGCGAACAAGGTGTAGAGATTAATCAGTATGCTTATGCAAGCGGCGAAAAAACTACCACTTTGGTAAAAGCTGCCGACTTAAAGGTAGATGGAAAAGCCCTGAAAATAGAAGATTATAAATTTTCTGCCGATGAAAATAAACTCCTCATTGCCACTGATGTAGAGCCGATTTATCGTCACTCTACGCAAGAAAACAACTATGTATATGATATACGCAACAGAAAACTGCAATCGTTGGTGGGAAATGAAAAAGGAGGAAAACAGCGTTTTGCTACCCTTGCTCCACAGGGCAATCGCGTTGCTTTTGTGCGCAACAACAACCTATTTATTACAGATTTGGATATGATAAAAACCTTTGCCATCACCACTGACGGCAAAGTGAATGAAGTGATTAATGGTGCTACCGACTGGGTGTATGAAGAAGAATTTAGCTTTGATGTGGCTTTCTTTTGGAGTCCTGACGGCAGTAAAATCGCTTATTACCGCTTTGACGAGAGCCAAGTGCGCGAATTTAACATGCCCAAATACGATTCGCTGTATCCCAGCGATTATCGCTTTAAATATCCCAAAGCCGGCGAAGACAATGCCAAAGTGAGTATCCATATTTATGATTTGAAAAGCGGAAAAACCAGCAACCTGCAATTGGGCGATTACGAATATATTCCGCGTATAAAATGGACTCAAAGCAGCGAATACCTAACTGTTATCAAAATGAACCGCCACCAAGATGAATTGGATTTATTGTTGGTAAAAACCTCTGACGGCAGTATTAAAACGCTTTTGCAGGAAAAAAGCAATACTTATATTGATATAAGCGATGACCTTACTTTTTTGCCTGATAATGAAGGATTTATATGGAGCAGCGACCGCGATGGATTTCGCCATTTGTATTATTACGATTTCAACGGCGGCACTTCGCGCCAGCTCACCAAAGGTAATTGGGATATAACCAAATTTTATGGTATCGACAGCGATAAAAACCTCTATTTTCAGGCGGCAATGCAACAACCTATGCAGCGCGAAATCTATCGCCTTACACTCAAAGGCGGCAAACCGATGCTATTAACCGCCACCGCAGGTATGAACGAAGCGGCTTTCAGTTCCGGTATGAAATATTTTATCAACACCCACAGCGACCTCCACGCACCTCCTTTTGTGTCGCTCCACAACTCCGAAGGCAAAGCCATTCGTACTTTGGTGGATAACGCCGACCTCAAAAAACGCCTCGCCGACTATCGTTTGGGCAAACAGGAGTTTTTTCAGTTTACGACCTCCTACGGACAAACGCTCAACGGCTGGATGATAAAACCTCCACAATTTGACCCTTCTAAAAAATATCCGGTGCTGATGCACGTATATGGCGGTCCCGGTGTGCAAACGGTAGAAGATGCTTGGGAGGGTTTTAATCAGATGTGGCATCAGATGTTGGCACAGCAGGGCTATATTGTGGTATCGGTGGACAATCGCGGTACGGGCGCACGCGGCAGCGAATTTCAAAAAGCCACTTATTTGCAACTCGGCAAACTTGAAACCGAAGACCAGATAGAAGCCGCACAATGGCTCGGCAAACAAAATTATGTAGATGCTTCGCGCATTGGAATATGGGGCTGGAGCTATGGAGGATATATGTCGAGTTTGTGTATTTTGAAAGGTAACGATGTGTTTAAAACCGCTATTGCCGTAGCTCCGGTAACTAACTGGAAATACTACGACAGCATCTACACCGAACGCTATATGCGCACTCCGCAGGAAAACACAGGCTACGACGAAAACTCACCCATTAATTTTGTGGACAGACTCAAAGGCAATTATTTACTCATTCACGGAACGGCAGATGATAATGTGCATTTTCAAAATACGGTAGAAATGGTGAGTGCGCTGCAAAAAGCAGGAAAACAATTTGACTTAATGATATATCCCGACAAAAATCACGGTATTTATGGCGGCAACACGCGCTATCATTTATACGAATTGATGACGAAATTTATCAAAGAGAAGTTATAGGTTTTAAATACTCAATAGATTTAAAATACAAAACAATAGAATAGAAAAGATTTATATAGTAAGTACTTGCCTTTAAGATTGATGATGAAAACAGTAAAATTTTTAAGTACCATTGTTGCGGCACTGATACCTTGGATTGTTGCATACAGCCAAATAAAAGTATCGGAAAAAGATCGGTTTACCAATCAATATAGAATATTGACAAATGATGCTAAACTTTTGTGGAAATTGAATGACTGGATGAAAATTTCTTACAGAAGTATAGATACGACCATATTTTTTCAGGTTTATGGAGGCGGTAATTCCTGCGGTGTATTATCAAATGATGATATTCTTTTGTTGCTTTTGGAAGATAATACAACAGTAAAAATAAAATCCAAAGGCATACAGGGTTATCATTTCAATAAGTTTAACGGCTATTATTGCCATGAATATTATATTAATTACAAAGATGTGAAAAGATTATCCACTACTACCATTCGGGCGGTAAGAACTTATATCAGTTCTTTACATTATGTGGATAACGAAGTAAAACTCAAACATTCTAAAAAAGTAAATCAATTATCGTTTGAGTTTTTGACGGAATTAGATAAGCAGGTAAAAAGGCAATAAAAATCAGAGTTATAGTTTGAATACTATGAAGCTGTTTAAAGTTTTGTATTTCAGATAAAAGAAGTTCTTTCAAACGAATCCTTATCTTAAAATAAGATTTTTTTTGGGGGTGTGAAATCTGTTCTGATTTTATACAAACTTTAAACAGTTTCTTTTTTTTAAATATTTTGAAAAAAAATCTATTTAAAACCCCTGCATCGCCACCAAACGGCTGTATTCGCCGCCGCGTGCCAACAGTTCTTCGTGTTTGCCGCGCTCAATGATGCTGCCTTGTTTCATCACCAAAATTTCATCTGCCGCCTGAATGGTAGAAAGTCGGTGCGCAATAACGAGTACAGTACGTTCTTGCATCAACTGATGCAGTGCCGCCTGCACCAACTTTTCCGATTCGGTATCCAAAGCCGAAGTAGCCTCGTCTAAAATCAAAATCGGAGGATTTTTAAGCACCGCCCGCGCAATAGTGAGCCGTTGGCGTTGTCCGCCACTGAGTTTGCTGCCCCGCTCCCCGATATTTGCGTCATAATTTTGTTCCAGCAGCTCAATAAATTCGGCGGCATTGGCTATTTTTGCTGCTTCTGCTACGGCTTCGTGTGCTACATTTTCGGCTTCTTTTCCAAAAACGATATTATTCGCAATACTGTCATTGAACAAAATCGCTTCCTGACTCACTACGCCCATCAAAGCGCGTAAATCTTTGATTTTTAGTTTTTTAATATCAATACCATCTATTAAAATTTCTCCTTCCGGCACTTCATAAAAACGCGGCAATAGGTCGGCAATAGTAGATTTTCCGGCTCCCGACTGCCCCACCAATGCCACTACTTTCCCTTTGGGCAGCGTAAAAGAAATATTGTGCAATACCGCCTTATCGCCATAAGAAAAACTCACATTTTTAAATTCCACCTGCTGCTTAAAAGTTTGAAGCGACTGTGCATCGGCGGCTTCGCTAATCCGTTCCGGTTCTTGGAGTATGGCATCAATGCGGTTCATCGAAGCCAAACCCTTCTGAATGTTGTAATAAGCTCCGGTGAAGGCTTTGGCGGGCGAAATGACCTGAAAGAAAATACCCAAAAAGGTGAGAAAAGTAGCTGCGTCCATACTGTTGCCCGCCAATACCTGCTTGCCGCCGAAATACAAAATCGCTACAAAAACGCAAACCCCCAAAAACTCCGACAAAGGAGACGACAAATCGCGGCGGCGAAACAGGCGCGTCATCGTAGCGGCGTGCTGGTCGTTGATATGGTTGAATTTTCTACTCTGCGTGGCTTCGGCATTAAATGCTTTGATGATGCGCAAGCCGCCGATACTTTCTTCTACAATAGAAAGCACTTCGCTGAGTCGTTCCTGTGCCAATGCCGACACTTTGCGCAAATTGCGCCCGATATTGCCGATTAAAAACGCCGCTACCACCAATGCGCCCAACACCGACAGTGTGAGTGTGGGGCTGATGAAGAGCATTGCCGCCAACGACAGAATAATCATCAAAGGCTCACGAAAAATCACTTCTAAAGTACTCAAGGCACTCCACTCAATTTCTTGCGCATCAGACGTGATGCGTGTGAGCAAATCGCCTTTGCGGGTATCGGTAAAATAGCCCAAAGGCAGCCGCATAATTTTTTCGTAAATATGGCGGCGTATATCGCGCACCACGCCATTGCGCACCGGAGCCAAAAAATAAAGAGCCAGATAGCGCGTGAGGTTTTTGAGAAAAAAAGCGATAATGATGGCAATACAAATAAGTCCCAAAGCTTCTGTTTTACTGCTTTGAGCAATAAAATTTCCAAAATAATTATTGAATAATTGAGACAGCGAATTTTTATCCAAAGAAACGGCAGCAGGAGCGGCAGCGGCAGGTGTGGCAGTATTGAATAAAATATTTAAAAAAGGCTGTGTCATCAACACCGACAACAAAGAAAATACAGCCGTGAGTACATTGCATATTATTCCTAAAAAAACAAGGGATTGATAAGGGCGCAAATACGCAAAAATGCGCTTTAAATAATTCATTGAATGAAAAAAGAATTTAAGGCTTCAAAGATACTTTATTTCGGACAACAAAAATAAAAATACCTGCAACAGCTCTGTATAAAAAAATATGGAATTTATCGTAAAGAGGCTCTATTCGTGTATTAAAATTTATTCGCTAATAAAGAATTAACATTATATGATGATATGTTAATATCTCGTCAAAATAAGCGGATTTTCTTAAAAAAAACTAATACAAACTTAATTTTTACGGAATAACTGCTTTACATACAACATAGAACTTTGTAGCATCAAAAATTGATTTTTTATGCAAATTTTTTCCAAATTTTCTCTAAATTTTAGCAAACAATTATTTTTGTTGTTATGCGGTTTTTCTATTGTCTTGCTGCTGCAAAGTTGCGGTAAAGATGATTGCGACGGCGGCTGCCCCAGTGGTTATACTTGTGTCAATGACAAATGCGTACAAGATGACCCCTGCACCGGTATTACTTGCGATGCAGGCGAAACTTGTGTAAATGGCAGTTGTGTAACATCTTATGAAACCATTAATAAAAGTGGCTTGCTGAGTGCCAGCGAAACATGGCAAAGTGGCAAAGTTTATACTTTAGAAGGAAAAGTAGTAGTACCCGATGGCATTACACTCACCATACAAGCAGGTACTATTATTAAAGGAAAAGAAGGTAGCGGCTCTTTGGCTTCCGCGCTGATAGTGGCACGCGGCGGAAAAATAATGGCACAAGGTACAGCGAGCCAACCGATTATCTTTACTTCGGTTTTAGACGAAATCGTTCCCGGACAAAACAAAGGCAGCAACTCCACCGAAGACAAAAAAGGATTGTGGGGCGGTGTAATTATTTTGGGCAAAGCTCCCGTTTCGGCTGCTGCCGGCGACACCGAATCGCAAATAGAGGGTATTCCTGCCGATGAAAGCTACGGCACTTATGGCGGCAGCGATACCGGCGACAATAGCGGCGTTTTACAATATGTATCTATTCGGCATGGTGGCGCACTTATCGGCGAAGGCAACGAAATCAACGGCTTAACACTCGGCGGTGTGGGTAGCGGCACTACGATTGACCATATTGAAGTTATAGGTAATTTAGATGATGGTATAGAATGTTTTGGAGGTACGGTATCGTTGCAGCATATATTGGTATTAGGGCAGGGCGATGATGCCCTTGATATAGACCAAAACTACTCAGGTACTATCACGAATGTTTTGGTATATCAAGGCAGCGACTCCGACACAGCTTTGGAACTCGATGGACCCGAAGGCAGCACCCACAAAAACGGCAAATTTACCATTAGCAACAGCACCTTTGTTGGCGCAGATGGCGACAACGCCAAAGACAAACGCGGCGTATTGAAATCGGGTACACAAGGCACATTACTCAATTGCCTGTTTACGGGCAGCTTTGATGAGGCTTTGTACATTCGTGCCTCTTTCAATACCGCCGATTGCAGCAGCAAAGCAGATGCTTATTCCAATTTATTTACCGACAATCAATTAACCGTTCAAAATTGCCAGTTCAATGCCGTGGGCATCAATTTGGCAGATTTAGTTACTGCATATACCGAAACTTCGGGCTGTGGAAGTGCAGTTACTGCCGCTTTACAAACACAATTAGACGATTATATCACCTCCAAATCAAATACCGTGAGTGGCACACCTACGGTAGGAGCGGATAAAAGTGTATTTAATACCTGGACTTGGGCAGCAGCAGCCAATCGTTTGCAATAAGGAAAGAAAAAAATTACCATAAATCGTATTTATTGAAAGCAATACACCCAATCCAGCGGTGTATTGCTTTTGTCAGTAAAAAATAGATTTATATCATATTTTAAAAAAAAGAAAAATAATTTTTATATAAAATATTAATTATTAAATGTTTATGTGGGTTAATTTAATTCTTTATTTATGAAAAAAATCATTTGTTTATTATATGCAATATTGATGCTTTCGGGCATTCGTGCGCCAAACAACGGAACAGTGCGTGGTATAGTGCGTGATGAAAGTAGCGGAGAAATATTGCCTTTTGCTACGATATATATAAAAGAAACCGGCGGCGGCACTACGGGCGATTTAGACGGTAATTATATGTTGTCATTACCTGAAGGAACATATACACTTATATTTTCGCTGTTGAGCTATCAAAGCGATACTTTGAAGGCAGTACAAGTAAAATCAACTGCCATACAATTAATAGATGTACAATTAAAAGAAACCACCCAAAATTTGGAAGAGGTAGTGGTAGTAGCCAAACAATCGCGCAGCAATATGGCAGTTATTTCTAAAATAAAAAAGAATGCGAGTGGTATGATTGACGGTATCAGTGCCGAAAGTTTTACCATTTACGGCGATGGCGATGCCGGTGCTGCCGTAAAACGCATCACGGGAGTATCAGTAGAAGGCGGTAAAAATGTGTTTATTCGCGGTTTGGGCGACCGCTACACCCGCACTTTACTCAATAATATGGACATTCCGGCGTTAGACCCCGACAAAAATTCGGTGCAAATGGATATGTTCCCCGCCGCTTTGATAGATAATATCATTGTTCATAAAACTTTTTCGCCCGACCTGCCCGGCGATTTTACAGGAGGTATGGTAGATATTGTTACTAAAGATTTTCCTGACCAAAAATCAGCCAACGCCGCTTTAAGTATCTCATACAGCCCTTTGATGCACCTGCACGGCAATGCCATCGGCTATAAAGGCGGCAATTACGACTTTCTCGGCTTTGATGATGGCACGCGGAAAAGCCCTTTTTCTCACAGTATTATTCCGCCCAACCCTGCCGCCAACAAACCCTTGCTTACGGCACTTACGAGTGGCTTTTCGCCGAACATGAGTGTACACAACAAAACCCTTACACCCGATTTTAATGCCTCTTTCTCTGTCGGAAATCAAATGAACCGCGAGCGTGCCACTTGGGGATATGTTTTTGCAATCAATTACGGCAAGGAAAACAAGTTTTATGAAACGGCAGAGTTTAACGAATACACCAAAAATCGCAACGATTTGACCAGCACCGAATTAACCATCAACCGCAGTTCGGCGGGAGCTATGGCAGAAGAAAACGTATTGTGGAGTGCCTTGCTCGGTACTTCTTTAAAATATAAAGCACATAAATATAGTTTTAATGTGCTGCACTTTCAGAACGGTATTGCCAAAAGTGCCGACCTGCTCGTAAAGGAGTTTGAAGATAACCCTGCAACTATATTGCGCCAAAATTTGGAATACAGCCAGCGCGCCATCAGCAGTTTTAATGTTTTAGGCAAGCACAGCCTGAACGAAACCCTGACGGCAGACTGGAAAGTTTCTTATATCCGTTCCGGTATTGCCGAACCCGACCTGCGCAGCACCCCTTTTGAAATCACCAACGAAGGCAATTATATCATTGACCGCAGCATCGGTGCAGTACCTACGCGCAGTTTTCGCTATCTCGACGAAAATAATGTCAGTGCAAAAATTGACGTAGAAAAACGCTTTAAATGGCGCAACGGCGAAATGACTAAACTGAAAGGCGGCTTATTTAACATCTTCAAAATGCGCAATTTTTCTATTGTTAATTATGTATTTCCGGTACAAAATGCTGCTTCTTTCAATTTTTCGGGAAACCCTGATGAGTTGTTTGCTCCCGAAAATATTTGGACAGTAAATTCAGGTAAAGGTGTGTATGCAGAAGGACAACAAGAACCCGCCAACCGCTACGAGGCTGCTCAAAATATAGGAGGTGCTTATATGATGAATGAATTGCCTTTACACCGCCTGTTCAAAATTACTTATGGGGTGCGTGCCGAAAAAACAGATATTGTTTTTAGCGGGCAAAATAATTTGGGAACCATCATAAAAAAAGATGAAAACATCTTGAACACCTTAGATGTATTGCCTTCGGTGAATATATTGAGCAATATAAAGGAAAATTGGAACATTCGCTTTGCCTACTCGCGCACGGTGGCACGCCCTACTTTTAAAGAAAAATCGCTGGTTCAGGTTCAGGATTTTATTTCCGGCAGAACATTTTTAGGTAATATTGACCTGAAAAGAAGCCTGATTCATAACCTTGATTTGCGCAGTGAATATTTTTTTAAAGGTGCTGATTTTGTATCGTTGAGCGGTTTTTACAAATCCATTCAAGACCCCATAGAAATTGTGGCTTACAACGAAAACAGCCCCGATAATATTCAGGCTAAAAATGTAGATGCTGCCCGTATTTTGGGAGCGGAATTTGAAATAAACCGCAGTTTTGCCCTCAATACAAGTGCCGACAAAAAAATAACTACCGCTTTTAATATAACATTGGTAGATGCACAAACGACCATGAGTGAAGCAGAGTTTTTATCGCGCCAAAGCAAAGCACGTCCGGGGGAGGTCATCAAAAAAGAACGCGCCATGTTGGGGCAGTCGCCGTATATCATCAATGCTTCGGTGGGTTTTGTTGATATGAAAAATGTTTGGGAATTCAATGTAAACTACAACGTACAAGGCGACCGTTTAGTCATTGCAGGTATTGGTATTATCCCTGATGTATATGAAAAATCCTTTGATTTGGTAAATATAAAAGTGGTAAAAAAAATCGGCAGCCAACGCCGCACTAAAATCAGTTTTACGGCTTCCAATATTCTCAATTCCGAGCGCGTGATGGTGTACCATTCCTATCAGGCGCAGGAGCAGATATATAGCAAGTTTCGTATCGGCAGTGCCTTTGCTTTGGGACTCAATTATCAGTTTTATTAGTCATCACATAATATAAAATACAAAGTATGAGTAATTTTTTAGTAATTAGTTGCCATAAATAATTGAAACCTGATTGTGTCCAAAATTATTTCATAAGTTAAATTCAAATAAAGACTTAACAGAAATAAAAAATCCGCCCCTTATCATAAGAGGTGGATTTTTTATTTAAAATTACAAAAAAAACAATTTATTCGGCTGCTGCAACTTAATTTTGTGTATATTGTTTTGAAAATATATGGACAAGCAAGCATTTGAACAACAGGTAATAGAGCAACTCAAAACCGTATTTGATCCCGAAATTCCGGTAAATATTTACGATTTGGGTTTGATTTACGAGGTGCAGGTATATCCGCCTTTGAATAATGTTTATATCAAAATGACGGTTACATCTCCTAATTGTCCGGTTGCCGACTCTTTGCCTGCCGAAGTACAGGTAGCCGTAGAGCAAATAGAAAATGTAGGTGATGTACAGGTGGAATTGGTTTTTAATCCGCCCTGGAGCAAAGATTTTATGTCGGAGGTGGCGCGTATGGAGTTGGATATGTGGTAAAAATTCCATTTTAAATAAGGACACAATAGTAAATCATTCAAGTTCCAAAAGAGCCTTGAGGTTGGATAAAACATTTTGTTTTTATTAAAAAACCAATTAAATATTTTATCCACTTATAAGAGGAGTATGGTGCAAAAGGATAGAAAGAAGAAGAAAATTTGGAACTAAAAAGAAACGACTGCTTACTCCTTCATTTCGGCAAAGGTTTTCATCACCGTGAGCATGCGGTTTCGCATACAATTAGTGTCGCAATCGCCGTTGTTGATGATAAAAGAAAAAGCAATGGTATCGCCGCACAAATTTTCCACATAACCCGAATAGCTGCGCACATTTTTAAAAGTACCGCTTTTGGCACGCAGGTTGCGCTGTGAGTGCGTACCCACCAAATGCCCGCCGAGTGGACCGTGGTCGCCCACTGTACCTGCCCACGAGAGGCTGCGGTTGAAATCGTTATAGTAGGGTTCAAAATAAATGGTTTTCAAAATTTGCGACAAATGACGGGTACTCACGCTGTTCATCGGCGACAAGCCGCAGCCGTCCTGCATTTCAAAACCCCTCCAGTCCACTTTTTTGCGTTGCCAATAATTTTTAATGGCGCGTAATCCCACATCAGCCGTTCCGTGTCCATACACTTGATGCCCTATCATTTTGAGGAGGTGCTCGCAATACAAGTTGTGGCTACGTTTATTTGCCCAATACACAATATCTCTCAATGGCGGCGACAGCAGGCTATGAATGGTAGTGCGGTGGTCGTCATCGGCGAATTGCCGAAGGGCGCGGAGGGTGGTGGCAGCTTCGGTAGCTTTAATACCGTTTTTTTCTAAATGTTTTTGTAAAGTAATGGCGGCAAAAAGCGGCGGGTCGGGGAGTGTTCCCATACAATAGGTGTCGGGGTCGCGGTTGTTGATGTAGCCACGCACATAGATAAGCTCGGAGTAGGGGGCAGCATAAATAAAAACGCCTTCGCTGCCGCCGATTTTGTCGGTACGCACTTCATTCACAAAAGTAGCTCCCGGTACGGGCGGGTCAGCATTCACAATACTTGCCAAGCCACCGATTTGGGCAGCGGGTTTCATACAAAGATTGTATTGATTTTCGTGTATGCTCAGTCCGCAGGCACCTGCACCATAGTAGTTGCCGATGTCCTCCCAGAGCCATTTTGCCGATACCGTAGCGGTTTCAAAAATTTCGGCATCGCCGATAATCGCCCCGTCTATGTGTCGGATACCGGCATCTTTGGCAGCTTGCACCCACTGTTGCATCACCTCCTCCAGCCGCGAGCCGAAACCATTTCGTTCGAAGCCCAATGTGGGGTCGCCGCCGCCTTTGATATAGAGATTGCCGTGCAGTGTGCCTTTGTCGTCAATATTGCCTTCGTATTGCAGGCGTGTTTCAAAACGAAAATCGCTGCCGAGTGTCGCCAATGCGGTGGCAGTGGTGACAATTTTGAGCGTAGAAGCAGGCATCAGCCCCATATCGCTGTTGTATTCAAGCACACTTTCATCAGAGTCTATGTTGTAGAGCGTCAAACTCCAGGCGGCGTGCTTCATTACAGGGTCTTTTTGCAATTGCCGCATTGCCGCCCACACCCGCGCGGTGTCGGGATTATTGGCTATGAGGGCAATATTTTTCAGCCCAAAAATTAAGAATAAAAAGGAATAAAAAAACGAAGCGGCAAAAAAACGAGGCGGCATTAATGATGAATGGCTAAAAATAAATTTTTAAAAAAATAGAATCATATCAACAAATATCAAAAGTTGAAATGGCGATTTGGACAAAAGTACGCCGAATATGTTAATTAAAAAAAATACGGCACATAAAAAAAGTGCACAGCACAGAAGATAATAAAAAAAACTTCGTGCAGGTTTGGACTGCACGAAGTTTTTTTTATTATAAAATATCGGAGTAAAATAATTATAAAACTACCATTTTTAAGGTTTTTTGCATCGTGCCATTTTGAGTAAGGCGGATTAAATAAGTGCCCTTACTCAAATTGCTTGTTTCTATATTTAATTGGTGCAGTTGGTTGGCTTGTATGGTTTCATTATTGAGCAAAGTACCCAAATATTTGCCCTGCATATCGTATATAGCTACTTCTACCGTACCATTTTCGGAGGCAGCAAACATCAATGTAGCGTGGATGTTGCTGCAAGCGGGATTAGGACTGATGACGGCTTGCTCCAACGAAAAATCAGTACCCAAGTCACTCAAAGTGGCTATACTGTTTTTGGCAACCGGACTACAGCCTCCGCCGATAGTAGCCACAAAAGAGGAAGCCGCTGCCGAGTTTGCCCAAAAGCCGGGCAGCAAATCAATCCAAGCGGCGGCATCGTAGAGCACATTGAAAGTACTCGTAAAAGATACCGTGTTGGTAGCGGTAATACTATTAGAAGCTTCAACGGTGGTGTTGGTATTGGTGATATTGCTCGTAACAGTTACATTACTTTGGCAAGTATTTACATTTTCGGTAATGGTGGTCGAGCCTAATTGTGCATCATCGCCGGAGTTGCTACCGTTGTTGTTTGTACATACACCGCCATAATAAAATTTCACAGCACCGCTACCAGCCGCCGGAGCTGTCCATTGTACGGTGTAGTTGTTCAAGGCACTCGGAACACCGCCCACACCGTGCTCTATGTAGCGACGCAAAGTGCCGCCTGAGCCGGTGGTAGTTTCTTTTACATTGCTGCTCCAATTTGCCCAAGTGCCTGCCTGTGTGTTGCTGCTGTTGATGAGGGCGAGCAACTGAAAACCGTAAGCCCCGGGCGTACCTGCACCGGCAGTTGCCGCAAATGTAATGTCGTAAGTAGTACCTGCGGTATAAGCAGTAACAGGGGTAGTAGTGCCGGCTTGGTAAATGTTGAAACTGATAGCTGTGTTGTAGCTGCCAGTGGAGCTGTGACAACTGACACAGGTAGAGCCGTCGCCGGGCGCACCTACACCGCCATCACTGTTGGCAGATGCCAAGCCGCTTTCTTTAGCACTAAAAACTATATAACACAATACCAATACAAAAATACCAGCTGCGCCGTGTGCTTTTTTTAAAATAGCTAAGGGGGAGAACTTTTTCTGTTGCATATCAATACATTTTTGTTTAAAAATACTAAAAAACCTACAAATTTAATATAAATATTTAATGTTTAAACAACTAAGGTTGTAAATTTATGTTTTTATGTAGTATTTGTAAAATATGACAGTGAATATTTATACTAAAACAAATGAATAGCTGCATATTTATTGTATGAATAAACATATATTTTAATGTTCTTATGAAGAAGATGTATGTATATTTTACCTGTTTTTAATATTATAAAAAAATATATATTTAATATGATTTTTTAAAAATTTTAAAGCAAAAAAATAATATACAGCATCAGCCTACAAACATTGTTTCACACAATGGCGTTATTCTTTTTATTCAACAAGAAGGCATCTTTGCCGCCCACCCAACCCGCGCAACGGGCTAACAAACCGCAGAACCCTATCAAGACGGAACGCACATTTTGATGAACAACTTTATAAAATAGGGTATGAACACGCAAACGGCGTTTTAAGCCCTTTAGTGAAACCTCCTCCCGAAGGACTTCACTTTCCCTGCTATTACGATGGTCAAAAAAATAAACCTAAACAACAAAAAATGAATTTTAAAACCAATACAAAACTAATACAAATATTTAGTGTTTAAATAATTAAGATTTTTAACTATATCAGTTTTATAAAAAATGCGTAAAAAGTCTTAAAATAAAGGCAGTATTTAGGCGTTTATAGTTTTTAAAATACTTTTGTTTAGAAAAAAGGATAAAAACACCCAACATTATAATTGTTTATGTTTTTACATAGTGCCCTCTTTTTAATTTTACATCTTTATTGAACAATAGCATCAACTTATGAATACTTCTTCTTTTGGTTTTCCACAATTATCTTCAGAGGCGCGTGTATGGATTTTTCAAATCCACCGCAATTTATCGGCGCACGAAATAGCCCCTATTCAAAATCTGGTGCAAAATTTTGCTGCCGCCTGGCAATCGCACGGAAAACCTCTGAATGCCGCCGCCACAGTGTTGCAAGAGCGTTTTATCGTCATTGCCGCCGATGAGCAAAACAATAAAGCCGGAGGCTGCTCCATTGACGGTATGACACGCTTTTTGCAGGATATAGAGCAAACCTTTGATATTGCTGTATTTCAGCGCACGCAGGTAGCCTATCGCCAAGCCGACGGCAGCATCGCCGATTTTCATTTCAACGATGCCCAACATTTGTTGCAAGACGGTACACTCACCCCCGATACACTCATTTACAACATTACCGTACACACCAAAGCCGAAGCGGAAGCGCATTTTTTACAGCCGCTTCGCCATTCGTGGTTAGCCAAACGCATCAATTGGGAAAAAACAGCGAGTGTGGCGGAGTAAAGAATATTTTTCTTATTTAAAATAAAAAATATTTGCCGTTTTGCTACTCTGTTGATGGGTGTAGCGCAATAAATACATACCCTGCGGTAAATTTTTCGGAAAATCAATTGTGGTACGGTTAGCTCCTTGTTGCGAAGGCACACGAAAAACCGCCACTTCTTTTCCGTCTGCCGACAATAGTTGTATGGTCACTGCTGCTGTCTGTGTTGCCAAAAAATAATCTACTTGTACTTTATCGTTGGTGAGCGTGGGATAAATAGCGACCCCGCCTTCTTCGGCAGTGAGCCACTCTTCTTGTGGCACGCCGGCAATGTTGGTATATTGAGCCGTAATCATATCATCTTGCAAAAAATTTACGCGCACCGTTCGGCTCGTATCTGTGGGCAAAAAATCGGTAAATTCGCTTTTAAGGCTGTTTACCTGAATTTCTCCCACATCGCGCGGGTTTTGATCAAAAGTAACCGCAAAAGGTCCTGTCAAATCATAGCAGTCGTTGAGGCTTTGGTGCAATGCTTCGCAGCGATTTTCAATAAAATGTTGGAGTTTGGCAACATTGGCAGTCCAGCCCTCATAAGTGCCGTACCAACGCTGTGCGTGGCGTTCCATTTCGGGTTTGATGAGGGCGGTGTAGGTGTTTAAATAATTGAGCATATTATCACAACTGAAAACGGTATTGAGCAGGTCGTTTTGGCGATTAATGTAATAAGTACGCACGCTGGGGTTTTCGAGCAATTTGTTCAGTATGGAAATATGCTGCTCAGGGTCTTGCCAATCGGCGGTGAGTATTTCTGTATTGCACACGGCAGCCAAAGCTCCGGTGTCGGGAATGCCGGTATAATTGAGATAAAAACCGAAAGTAGCATCATTATCCCACAAAATATAGCCCCATTTTTTATGGTCACCCTTTGGATTTAAGCCGCGCCATACGCCTGTATTGTAATTGAGCCAATCGGAGCATACCGTAAAAGAATTGACCAGCACATAATCTATCAAACTTTTGATATTGAGCAGTGAATCCACATGATTAAAATCGCTGCTGTCGTTCATATCTTTGTTGAGGATAAAATAGCGCAAATCAGAAAAATCCGACAAAGCCTGATCGCCGCCGTACTCTGCCCAAGTATCTCCCCATGTGAGGATATACTGCAAATCGTATTTGTCTTGTTGGTAATAATAATCGGTATAGTCGTGCTCGTCGGGTATTTCACGCAATTCATACACGCCCCAATATTGTCCGTTTACATACAAAATAATTCTTTCGCTGCGGCGCAGGTCTAAGTGCATATCGCCGCGCTCCGCCAAATTATGAATATAACCATCGCGCATGTGGGCACTGCCTTTGTTGTAGTCATTGTTGCCGCAAGGATAGTTATCATCGCCCGAAGCCCTGATGATAATGCGCTGAAATTCATCGCGGTCGCTGGTGGCAAAAATTTTGTGTTGCAAAGCGGCGGAGTAGCCCATTTCGTCACGGCTGATAAAGTCCACGCCTCTTTGGTCGCAAACCCAAGAATCATTGCCGTGCGAATTAAATTCGCCGTAGGCGCGGGTAATTAGGTTAAAATCTTTATCAAAATATTCAAAAGCACCCACCGGATGCAAGGTGTTGTCGCCGTTTACCAAATTCAGCATATAGCTGCCGCTAATGGAAATAATCGGCAAATGATGGCTTTCGTTGATAAAATAGGTGGCATATTCCACAAATCCGGGCAGTATAGTAGGAAAATCAACAAAGGCAGCTGCTTTGAGTACGGTATTGCTGCTGATAAGGAGCGGCTCGCTGTAAATGGCGGCATTGCTGTCGGGCAGGCTGCCGTCGGTGGTGTAGCGAATGGTGATATTTTCAACGGAAGTACTCATCGCTACCGTCACCGAATCGGTATAGCGACCGGCGGCTGCACTGAAAACGACTTTTGGAGCGTAGGTAATAAAAAAAGGCGTGTCGTTGTTGCTGCTTTGGAACGTGGGCGCAGTAAAAATGCCCCAAGCATTGCTGCCGTCTTGTTGTCTGCCGTAAGAATGTTCAGTTTGTGTAACAAACAGCGCATGCTGTTCGAGGATATTGCCTTGCGCATCACTCAGGAGCAATGCGTCATCTCCGGTTTGGCTCAATCTGAAATTGGTATGATACTCGCCTTCTGTGAGCGTATCTCTGCCCGAAGCCCATATCAGCAAAAAACCTTTGCCCGCAATGACACTACCCGCCGGAAATTGCCATTTTTGAGGCTTATCGGCGCGGTCGCTCAAGGAATAACCCGAAATATCTGCTTCATTTTCCGAAGCATTGTATAATTCTATCCAATCTTCCGTTTTTTGGTATATATCATTAAAATTCTTTAAATTAGAGCAAGAATACTCATTGATATATACTTGTGCACTTAATTGTACACTCATTAATAAAATAATGGTACTTAGTTTTTTAAACATAACTTTAAAATAAAATATATATGTTGTGCGATTAATAAAAACACTAAAAAAACAAAGCTATACAAAAGCAGCGAATTGCACAAATTAATAAAAACATAAGTAAAAATGTGACTTTTTAAAAACTTCAAAATCAAATAAAAAAGCAAATACTGTGTAGTGATTTAAAAATTCCCTATCTTTGCGTAGATAGGAGTTGCCGTTGAGCAGCCGTATTTACTTTATTTTACTCAATTTATAACCCAAAACAACACAACATCATTTATGAGCAAGTTTGATGAAAAAATGCAGATTTACAAAGATGCCGTAGCCGAATTGAAACTTTCTATCGGTGACGATTTGCTGAGAGGAGTTGCCAAAAGCTTAGGTCCCTCTATTTATTTGGGCGATGCTTCTATGGTATCCGGCAGCGATAAAGCAGAGTTAGACCGTGTTAAAAACAAATTCCTCATTGGCAAGTTGGGTTTGGCTGATAGCCCTGAATTAGATGCAGCCGTAGAAGAAGCCGTAAATGCTATGGGCAAAGGAAACCGCAGCAAACACAGAGCTATTGTATATGCTTTGTTGGCGAAAAAATTTAAAAAAGAGGATATGTTTAAATAATACTCTCTTTACTTAATAAAGCATTTTTTAAACAGCCGATTTCTGGATAAAAGAAATCGGCTGTTTTTGTATTGAAAAACGAGTAGCAAAAAAACGACATATAGGGCGGGCAGCTGCATTTTTTATAAAAAAATATTACCTTTGTGGCGATTTTTCATACATCAATAATTATTTTATTTTTAATATGGCTCAAATTTCAACAGCAGATTTTAAAAACGGATTGTGCATAGAGTTTAATAACGACTTGTGGCAAATTACTGAATTTCAACACGTTAAGCCCGGAAAAGGTGCAGCTTTTGTGCGCACCCGCCTCAAAAGTTTCAGCACCGGCAGAGTATTGGAAAATACTTTTCCTTCCGGCACCCGCCTCGAATCGGCACGTGTAGAACGCCGCCCCTATCAGTTTTTGTACAACGATGGCGATAACTACAACTTTATGAACAACGAAACCTTTGAGCAAATCGGTATCCCCGAAAACCTTATCAGCAACCCCGACTTTTTGAAAGAAGGGCAAGAAGTAGAAGTAATTTTTCATGCCGAAAAAGAAACCGTACTCGGCTGCGAGTTGCCGCCTTTTGTGGTGATGCTCATCACTTACTCCGAGCCGGGTGTGCGCGGCGATACTGCCACCAACGCCTCCAAACCCGCCACCCTCGAAACAGGAGCGGTAATTCAAGTGCCTTTGTTTGTGAATGAAGGCGAAAAAATAAAAGTAGATACCCGCGAACGCCGCTATGTAGAGCGCGTGAAATAAAAAAAACAATCATCAGATAAACTGTTTTGAGCGACCGCTTAAAAAAATGACTTTTTCGTTTTTTTAAACGGTCGCTTTTCATTACCTTTCGCCCAATCATCGCAGTATTTCACTCAACAGCACCTATGTATCAGGTAAAAATCAACCAAAACACCGAACTCACCGTCAATCCCGCCGACCTCCGGCAGTGGGATATGCAGGCAAGCAGCGACCGCCATTATCATATTTTATTAAACCATCGTTCGTATAATGCCGAAATTGTAGCCATAAACACCGATAGCAAAACGGTGACGGTACGCATCAAAGGCAAAGACTATGATGTAGAAATTAAAGATAAAATGGATTTGTTGCTGGAGCAGTTGGGTATGGGCAAACAACGCGCCCTTATTATCAATGAAATAAAAGCTCCGATGCCCGGTTTGGTGCTGGCGATAAAAGTGCAAGTAGGCGATACCATTGCCAAAGGAGACACGGTATTGGTACTCGAAGCGATGAAAATGGAAAACAATATCAAAGCAGTAGGAGAGGGTATAGTAAAAAGCATATCCGTACAAAAAGGAGCTGCCGTAGAAAAAAATCAGGTGCTAATTGTGCTGGAATAAAACGGCTGACAAGAATGGTGGCAACATTATTATACAAAAAAGTATTTACAATAAATCCTTCTGCTTATGTCGCTCATTCCCCAATTTTTTGAAACCTTTGATGATTTTTATCTTTGGCTGCAAGCGCACCATCACACCCAAAAAGAAATATTGGTAGGGTATTATAAAATAAGCGCAGGTAAAAAAGGCATCAATTGGTCGGAGTCGGTAGATGCTGCTTTGTGCTGGGGCTGGATAGATGGGGTACGAAAATCCATTGATGCACAGCGTTATTGTATTCGTTTTACGCCGCGCCGCCCACACAGTATATGGAGTGCCGTAAACATTGCCAAAATAGAAACCCTTGCCGCCGCCGATAAAATGCAAACTGCGGGCTGGGCTGCTTTTGAAAAAAGAAAAGAAGAAAAATCAAAAATTTACGCCTACGAAAAAAAAGAAATTCCAGTCATCGACCCACATTTGGAAACCGAATTTCGGAAGCATACCGCCGCTTGGGAGTTTTTTGAAAAACAAGCTGCAAGCTATAAAAAAACAATTTTGTATTGGGTGATGAGTGCCAAACAGGAAAGCACACGCCGCTCGCGCCTTGATAAACTTATTGAGCAGAGTGCGCAACAACAGCGTTTGCGTTGAAAATTTTGTTTTTTTTAATTTGTATTAAAAAAAGTGCAAGTATATTTTTTCTGTTAAGTATTTCGTTAGAAATTATTTTATATTTTAAAGTAATAAAAATAATTGATAATCAGGTGCTTTATACTAAACAGTAATGCACAATTACTTACATATCCAACACCAGCATTTTTAAATACTTTTTGCGCTCCACAAAAGAACGGATAATACCTTGCGTGTCGCGGTTGGTGGGATAATGCACAATATGCTCCAAAATCCGCTTGATATAGCGGCGTTGTGGCGGCAGGCTACAATAACCGATACCCTGATACGCACCGTTTTTTACCCATATCACCGCATATTCGCCCACCTGCCTACCCACATCAAAGAGCAAAAAATGCGGCTCGCGAAACTGCAACTTTTCCAATAGCTGCTCCACCCGCACATTATAATCCGCCGTCGGCTCTTCGCCCACACAAGCACCGGCGCACTCCTTAATCTGATAATAAAAACACGCCCCTTTGGTATCAAACAAACCGTTTAGTTTTTGGCACAATTGATAGGTGCGCGTCCACTGCTCCAAAGTCGCTTTTGCCGCCGCCACCGACTGAAAAGTAGCCACTACCATTTGTGCAGCGCGACTGCTGTGGACAACGCGCAGGCAATGGTAGCTTTCGCCGTTTATAAAATGCTCCACGCAATACGGAAAACGGGTGCGCCTTTGAGCGCGGTTGTAGAGCGGTTTGAGGCATTTTATTTCGTGCGATTCCAGCAGCAAAGCCGCCAACTCGCTGCCCGTTATTTCGTAGCGCACTGCTGCAATTTCGGCTTTCATACGCAAAGCCTTAGCCGTATCGCAATTATTCAGATGCGTTTGTACCCGCGTTTTGATATTTAAACTTTTACCCACATAAATAATTTTTTTGCGGCTATTGAGCAAATAATACACCCCCGCCGCTTCGGGCAAATGCGCGGTAAGTTGTGTGGTCTGAAAAGTTTCGGGCTGTACGGCTAATTCGGGAGCAGCAGGGGGCGGCGGTATTTTTATGTATTCGTGCAAAGCGGCTATCTGGTGCGTATAGCGCAGCAAGCGGCTTTTATGCTCAATACGAATTTTGAAATGCGTACACAGTTCTTCCAACTGATAAGAGGGCAAATGCGGATAGCGGCTGCGGGCAGCCTTGAGTGTGCATATAAAATCGTGCTTAAAGACAAATCCCAACTGCTTAAAGGCACGCCGCAACACTTTATATACAAATTGTGCATCGTGAGCGATGAGCGTTTTGCCTTCGATGAAGTTCAGAAAATCTTTGGCGATGGCATAAAAAGGCGGAGCTTGCTGCAACTGCTCCCTACTGAGAGCCAAATAACTTTGCTGTCGGTACGAAAGTTTTTGTTCGGGGTGCACCAAACTCGCCCACTCCCAGTGCGTTGCCGCCTGATACAGTGCCAGCGACACGATGTTGTCGTCTGCGCCATTGCCGCCGGTTTCCAAATAAATATAGATGGCTTCCATAAAAAAGCAGCACAAAGAAAACGATATTTTGATACACTAGGAAATGAGTTGCCCCTGAAAAATGAATATATAGAATGTGGGGGTGATGTTTTTTTTCAAAAAAATTTTGTACCCTGCGGTGTTAAGAAAAATAATTATAAAATATCCGTGAGTGCGGGCAATTATATTATTTTTGCGGATATGCGGGGTTGGACAATGGCAGACAACAAGATTAAAATGACATCAATACAAAACTGACAGACCAATAAATATATGGCGAAACAGAAGAAAGAACAAAAAGAAAAAGCAATAGAAGTGACCCTTTGGGAAGCAGCCAATAAATTGAGAGGCAGCGTAGAGCCAGCCGAATACAAACACGTGGTATTAGGACTGATTTTCTTAAAATTTGCCAGCGATAAGTTTGAAGACCACCGAGCCAAACTCATAGCCGAAGGCAAAGGGAAATACATTGAAATACCGGAGTTCTACAATATGAACAATGTGTTTTTTTTAGAAGAAACCAGCCGATGGAGCTACATTATAAAAAAATCAAAACAAAGTGATATTGCCCTGCTTATTGACACCGCTTTGCACACCATTGAAAAAAATAACAAAGCCCTGAAAGGTGCTTTGCCCGACAATTATTTTTCTCGTTTGGGATTAGATGTTACCAAATTGGCTTCTTTGCTGGATACCATCAACGATATTGATACCACCAAAGACCCCAAACAAGATGTGGTAGGCAAAGTGTATGAATACTTTCTTTCAAAATTTGCATTGGCAGAAGGGAAAGGCAAAGGAGAATTTTACACGCCCAAAAGCATTGTAAACCTGATTGCCGAAATGATAGAACCATACAAAGGCATTATCTACGACCCTGCTTGTGGTTCGGGCGGTATGTTTGTGCAATCTATTAAGTTCATAGAAGCACACCACGGCAATAAAAAAGAAATTTCTATTTACGGACAGGAATATACCAACACCACCTACAAACTGGCAAAAATGAACCTTGCCATACGAGGCATTAGCGGAAACCTTGGCGAAAAAGCTGCCGACACTTTTGCAGACGACCAACACAAAGACCTGAAAGCTGATTACATAATGGCAAACCCGCCTTTTAACCAAAAAGATTGGAGAGGCGAAAACGAGTTGATAGACGACCCACGTTGGCGCGGTTATGATGTGCCACCCAAAAGCAACGCCAACTATGCTTGGATTTTGAATATGGTGAGCAAACTAAGCGACAATGGTGTAGCAGGTTTTATATTGGCGAATGGTGCTTTGAGTGGTGGTGGTGAAGAATATAAAATCCGTAGAAAGCTCATTGAAAATAATTTGGTAGAAGCGATTTTGGTTTTGCCAAGATATGTTTTACACCACCAACATAAGTGTTACGCTTTGGATTTTGAATAAAAATAAAAAAGCACATAACAGAAACATTGGTGATGAAGAACGCCATTATCGCAACCGAGAAAAAGAAATTCTGTTTATGGATTTGCGGCAAATAGGTATTCCGTTTGAGAAAAAATACATTCAGTTTTCAGAAGAAGATATTTTAAAAAATTACAAGCACTTATCACCAATGGCAATCAGAAAGTACAGGCAATCCCTTGTGGTTGCCATATCAAAATATTCCTGAGTTCTGCTATTCCGCTTCATTTGACGAAGTAGCCAAAAAGGATTTTTCGTTGGTGCCGAGCAAATACATTGAGTTTGTAAACCGTGATGAAAATATAGACTTTGATGAAAAAATGAAGAAACTTCAAGGTGAATTTGCCGACTTATTGAAAGCCGAAGCACAAAGCAAAAATGATTTACTAACCGTATTTAAAGAATTAGGTTATGAATTGTAAAATCGGCGAAGCCAAATCAAATTATAAACGAATTGGCGAACATATAAAGCTTGTTGATGAACGAAACAAAGGGCTGCAAGTAAAACAGCTTTTGGGTTTAAGCATTTCTAAACAGTTTATTCCTTCTGTTGCCAATATTATTGGAACGGATATGGAGAATTATAAAATCATTCGCAAAAATCAATTTGCTTGTAGCACCATGCAGGTCAGACGGGATAAAAAAATGCCTGTGGCTTTGTTGCAAGAAGTGGACGAAGCGATTATTTCGCAAGCCTATCCCATTTTTGAAGTAAAGAACGAAAAAGAACTTTTACCCGAATATTTAATGATGTGGTTTTCACGTTCTGAATTTGACCGTGAGGCTTGTTTTCACGCAGTTGGAGGTGTAAGAGGAAGTTTAGAATGGGAAGATTTTGAAAATTTACAACTTCCCATCCCCCATATTGATAAACAAAAAGAAATCGTAAAAGAATACAACGTTATCCAAAACCGCATAGCCCTGAACCAACAACTGATTCAAAAACTCGAAGAAACAGCACAGGCTATTTATAAGCAGTTGTTTGTGGAGGGAATTGATTTAGAGAATTTGCCGGAAGGGTGGAAGACCGATACGCTAAAAATATATGCTTAAAAATTGGAAGTGGCTCAACTCCGACAGGTGGTAAAGAAAGTTACTTTAATTCTGGCATATCTCTTATAAGAAGTACCAACGTTTTTGACTATAATTTCTCATTTGAAGATTTAGCTTTTATTAATGATGACCAAGCCAACAAACTCAAAAATGTTAGAGTAAAAGAAAACGATATTCTTTTCAATATCACTGGCGTTTCTGTCGCTCGTTGCTGTATGGTGCCTAGTAATGTTTTGCCCGCAAGAGTGAACCAACATGTAATGATTATTAGACCTGATAACAAATTGAATATCTCATTCTACTTACTTTTAAATTTATGTTCAACAGGCAGTAAAAATGCATTGTTGGGAATTAGTCAATCGGGTTCTACAAGAGAAGCTATTACTAAAACTGAAATTGAAGATTTTGAAATTATAGTTCCTAAAAGTGATTTATTAGAACAGTTTGAAAACTTGATGAAGAAATTATTCCTTGAAAAGGGTTTAAAGTCATTAGAAAACCAAAAGCTAACGGAACTGAAAGAATTATTGCTTTCGAGGTTAGCGACAGTAGTGTAAGGGTGTACCCTTGCGGTCGCCCATTCGTGTATGAGGGCAACCGCAAGGGTTGCCCCAACGGTTGCCCCAACGGTTACCGCAAGGGTTGCCCCAACGGTTGCCCCAACGGTTGCCCCAACGATAAAAACGAAAACAGTATGAGTCAATATAACCCAAACATTCACCATCGCCGTTCTATCCGATTAAAAGGATACGATTACAGCCAAGCAGGTTTGTATTTTATAACAATATGTTGTCAGGATAGGGCGTGTTTATTTGGGGGCGTGGTGAAAGGCGAAATGATATTGAATGATGCGGGTATGATGGTTGAAAACGAATGGAACCAATTACACGAACGTTTTACAAATATCCAATTACACGAATATATTGTGATGCCCAACCATTTCCACGCCATATTGGAAATCGTAGGGGCGACCCTCGTGGTCGCCGCCCCCAACGGCGAAACGGTGTCCCCCAACGGCGAAACGGTGTCCCCCAACGGCGAAACGGTCGCCCCCAACGGCGAAACGGAAAAGGGGCAACCACAAGGGGTTGCCCCTACGCAAAAAAACAAAACCGTTGGTGATATGGTTGGGGCGTTTAAATCCATTGTTACGGTGGAATATATTCGGGGGGTAAAAAATTGGGGTTGGGCACCATTTAACGGAAAATTGTGGCAACGCAATTATCACGAACACATCATCCGCAATGAACAATCGTACCAACGAATTTCTGACTACATCATTAACAATCCTACCAAATGGACAGAAGATAAATTTTATAAACTATGAAATTTACCGAAGCAAAATTAGAACAAACCTTTGTAGAGCTATTGCAGCAGCAAGGCTTTACTCACCAATTGGGCAATACCCTAGTGCGTAAACCTGATGATGTGTTGATAGAAGCCGATTTGCAAGCCTATTTATTAAATCAATATGCCAGTAATGGCATTACTACAAAGGAAGTAAAATCCATCATTCTTCAACTCAAATCGCTTTCCGCTTCCGATTTGTATGAAAGCAATAAAACCTTCTTAAAAATGCTTTCAGACGGTTTCATTCTCAAACGAGAAGACCGCAACCAAAAAGACATTTACATTCAACTTATCAATTATGTAGGCTTAAACAAACACCGCCAACCTAGTGAAGATGAAATAATTTCAATAGCAGCAGAACCCGAAGCAGAATACGGAGACGACAATAACATTTATAAATTTGTAACCCAACTCGAAATTATAGGTAATGAAAAACGAATTCCTGATGCTATCATTTACATAAATGGTTTGCCATTGGTGGTATTTGAATTTAAAAGTCCTATTCGGGAAGAGGCTGATTGTTTTGCAGCATATAGACAACTTACAGAAAGATACAAAAGAGATATTCCAGAACTATTTAAATACAATGCTTTTTGTGTAATCAGCGATGGCGTAAACAACAAAGCAGGTTCGTTTTTTGCCCCTTACGACTTTTATTATGCTTGGCGTAGAGTGGCAGGTTTAGCAAAAGATGTAGATGGTATTGATAGTATGTTTACCCTCATTCAAGGGATGTTTGACAAAAACAGATTGAGAGATATTATTCGCAACTTCATTTACATTCCTGACAGCTCAAAGAAAAACGAAAAAATAGTTTGTCGTTATCCGCAATACTATGCAGCCAGAACATTGTATCACAATATAAAACTTGCTCAAAAGCCCAAAGGCGATGGAAAAGGAGGCACTTACTTTGGTGCAACGGGTTGTGGCAAAAGTTTTACAATGCTTTACCTCGCTAGGTTATTAATGAAAAGCGAATATTTTGAAAGCCCAACCATTGTATTAATTACCGACAGAACCGACTTAGATGACCAACTTTCGGGACAATTTACCAATGCCAAAAATTTTATTGGCGACAATACCATTGTAAGTGTAGAAAGCCGAAACAATTTACGAGAACTGATACAAGGCAGACAAAGTGGAGGCGTTTTTCTTACT
The DNA here is from genome assembly GCA_016711285.1 of Sphingobacteriales bacterium. Taxonomy (NCBI): domain Bacteria; kingdom Pseudomonadati; phylum Bacteroidota; class Sphingobacteriia; order Sphingobacteriales; species Sphingobacteriales bacterium. The sequence continues at coordinate 6,370 of JADJTG010000003.1, read as the reverse complement.
ACCATTCACAAATTTACAGAAGATACCAAACTACTCTCTGACCGTACCAATATTATTTTCATAAGCGATGAAGCACACCGAAGCCAAGTAAATTTAGACCAAAAAGTAAAAATAACCAACAAAGGCGTTAGCAAAACTTTTGGCTTTGCAAAATACCTACACGATAGTTTGCCCAATGCCACCTTTGTAGGTTTTACAGGAACGCCAATAGATGCAACGCTTGATGTATTTGGTAAAGTGGTGGATGCTTATACCATGACAGAATCAGTGAAAGATGAAATCACTGTGAGGATTGTGTATGAAGGCAGAGCAGCAAAAGTGGCTTTGAAAAATGGAAAAGACTAAAAGCAGTAGCAGAAGATTTTGTAACGCACTACGAAAAAGAATTGCAGAAGGCGCAACCGTAAAAGGCAAAGCGATGTTTGTATGCAGTAGTCGAGAAATTGCTTATGAATTGTATAAAAATATTATTGAAATAAAACCTGAATGGGTAAGGGCTGCCCTAGTGGCTGACCCTAAAGATGAAGAAAAATTATCCGAAAAAAGACAAACGAGAATTAAAGCCTATGGAACGCCTAAAAATGATAATGACCAGAGGGGCAAGATGATGAAGAAACGCTTTATAATTTATTAGGCACAAAAGACCAACGCAAAGAATTAGATAGACAATTTAAAAATGAGAAGTCCAATTTTAAAATTGCCATCGTTGTAGATATGTGGCTCACAGGTTTTGATGTGCCATTTTTAGATACCATTTACATTGATAAACCAATTCAACAACACAATTTAATTCAAACCATTTCACGTGTAAACCGCAAGTTTGAAGGTAAGCACAAAGGTTTAGTAGTCGATTATATCGGCATCAAAAAGCAAATGAATCTTGCCTTGGCGAGATACAACAAAGGTGATGAAGACAATTTTGAAGACATTGCAGAATCGTTAATAATTGTAAGAAACCATTTAGATTTATTAGCCAAATTGTTTCACAGTTTTGATGCTACAAAATATTTTAAGGGTTCGGCATTGGAGCAATTAAACACTTTGAATTTAGCTGCTGAATATGTTCAACGAACCAAAGATATTGAAACTCGTTTTATGGGTTTTGTAAAACGTCTTAAAGCAGCCTACGACATTTGTGCAGGAAGTGAACAAATCACACAAATTGAAAAAGACTATACGCATTTTTATTTAGCAGTTCGTTCTATAGTATTTAAACTGACGAAAGGCAATGCACCCGATACGGCACAAATGAATGTCAAAGTAAGAGAAATGATTAAAAACGCATTAGAAAGCGATGGCGTTGAGGAAATTTTTAAATTGGGGAATGAGGAAGAATCGGAACAAGATATTTTTGATAAAGATTATTTAGCAAAAATTGACAAAATAAAATTACCTAACACTAAAATAAAATTACTTCAGCAGCTCTTAGCCAAAGTAATAAGCGAACTAAAAAAAGTTAATAAAGTAAAAGGAATTGACTTTTCAAAGAAAATGCAATACTTGGTAGAACGCTATAACGAAAGAGAAGAAAAAGATATTCTAAGAAGTGAAGTCTATGAAGAAATGGCAAACGCTTTGACAGAATTAATTTGGGATGTACACAAAGAATTTTCGGCAGGTGATGTTTTAGGAATCAACTTTGAAGAAAAAGCATTTTACGATATTTTGAAAGAACTTTGTATAAAATACGACTTCAAATATCCCGATGACAAAATGATTGAACTTGCAAAAGCCGTGAAAGATTTAGTGGACGGGCCAAGCTAGATTTCCCGATTGGAACAAAAGAGAAGATATAAAATCAGCTTTAAAAGTTGGACTAATTCTTTTGCTAGACGAGTTTGGCTATCCACCAGTAGAGAGAGACGAAGTGTATGTTGAAATATTTGAACAAGCAGAAAACTTTAAAAAAAATCAGAACTAATGTGTCACCACAGCAGTCACACATATTGTCAAGTAATTAATATGGCAAAAGAAATAGTTTGCTGATACAATAAATAGGAAAACTAAGGTAACAACTTGTTGTTATTAGCGGCGACACACAAAATTGAAGTTGAATACTTTTATATGATCTTGTTCAATTTAAATATGTAGTACTCACTAAATTCATCGCTACTACCCCACAAAAAACAAAAATTCAATACTACCCCGCTTAAAAAAACACAATTAAGGAATATCTAAATATTTGTGTGTTTGCAGTGAAATACGCCATTGCGGGTGTTGCTTCACCAAGTCCACCAAAAAAGGAGTGATGCGCTCGCGGCGACTCCATTCGGGTTGCAGCAGCAGCGCAGTAGAGGTGTTAAGGGCAGGAACAAAACTTTGTGCCCATTTCCAGTCGCTTTCGTGATATACCACCACCTTCAACTCGTGTGCCAGTGCCAACACTTCGGGCAGGGGGGCTTTAAATTTTTTCGGCGATACACAAATCCAGTCCCAAGTACCCGAAACCGGATAGGCGGCGGAGGTTTCCAAGTGCGTTTTGAAGCCCGCTTGCCGGAGGGCGGCAGTCAGTGGGGCGAGGTCGTACATCAGCGGCTCGCCGCCGTAACAACGGCGATGCGGGCGGGCTGTTGGGCGGCAGCGGCTACTACATCTTCCACCGAAAGGCGCGGGTGGTCTGCGGCATTCCAGGAGGCTTTTACATCGCACCACACGCAGCCTACATCACAACCACCCAAACGAATGAAATAAGCGGCTTTGCCCTGATGAAACCCCTCGCCCTGCAAAGTATAAAAATGCTCCATCACCGCAGCATATCCGTAGCGGCGCGGTGCGGCAATTTTACGGCTGCAACAGGCTGTTGGGCAGCCGCGGCGGGGCGGAGGCGACAGAATTATCACAGAAAAACCCGAAAGACCATGATAGTATGCTTTCGGGTTTATGTTTTTATTAAAATAAAATATCTAAATCCGCATTAGCGCGATTAATGGTCGTCGTCTTCGGAGCAGCTTCGGGGTTGTTATTGATACCCATAGCTGTATATATAGGACACATTCCAACAACGCCGTAATAAAACGGCAAGCTAAAAACATCAGCCACACTTGTTGTGTCAATGCACCTGCCATTAAAATCACTACCATTATCACATAACGCACTAAAATATCTTTGAAACTGAGATTGTATTTCATAAAAATTAAGATGGTTACAATGTATAAAAATACCAATAATATTTTGTCCTACAAAGTTAGATTAGTTTCCAAAGCACAAATATTTACGATGTTTTTAGCGGCTCGATAGAGCATATTCTGTGCGGTTTGAAAAAAAAGCCGGATACTTTATACAAAAAACAAAGCCGCTTGTAAGAATTATCCTACAAGCGAGCCGATTTTTTATAAAAATTCAGAAGAAAAAATACTTCTTTGCTCACCGCAAAGCAACAACCTATAATTTTTACTCTTGGCTGTTCGGACCGTACATTTCTTCTTTATAAATAGCCTTTAATTTCTGTTGGCGATTTTCAATAGAGGGCTTTGTAAATTGCTTGCGTTTGCGCAACTGGCGCAAAATACCTGCTTTTTCAAATTTCTTTTTGTATTTGCGTAAAGCCTTATCAATAGTATCGCTTTCTCTACAATCAATAATCAACATAAATAGTAAATATCTTAAATGTTTTAATGAAATTTCGGACGGCAAAATAGGTTTTATTTTTTAATAATCCAAAATCCTGATGATAAAATTATTTTAAAATTTCGCGTGAGATAACCAATTTTTGAATTTCGCTCGTGCCTTCGCCGATAGTGCTGAGTTTGGAGTCGCGGTAAAATTTTTCTACCGGAAATCTTTGGTATAGCCGTAACCGCCAAAAAATCTGAACGGCATCGGTGGCGATCTGTACAGCTTCGGAAGTATAGTATTTTGCCATTGCCGACTCTTTGGTCATTTTCAGTCCTTTATTTTTTCATAGGCGGCTTGCAGGGTAGGGAGTTCGCCCACTTCCACTTTGTTGCCATATCCGCAATTTTGAAGGCAATACCCTGAAAATTCGCAATCAGCTCCTGGAATTGTTCGCGTTCTTTGGCATATTTGAGGGCTGCTTGATAAGCCCCTTTGCCGATGCCCAAGCCGAGTGCGGCGATAGAGATGCGCCCGCCGTCCAAAATTTTCATTGCCTGTTGAAAACCTTCGCCCACCTGACCGAGTACGTTTTCTTCGGGAATACGGCAATCTTCAAAAATCACTTCGGCGGTTTCGAGCAGCGCATACCGAGTTTGTTTTCTTTTTGCCTGCTTTAAGCCCCGGAGTGCCGCGTTCCACCACAAAAGCCGTCATGCCGTGGCTATCTAGGAGTTCGCCGGTTCGTGCAATCACCACTACCACATCGCCCGTAGCACCGTGCGTAATCCAGCATTTGTCACCGTTGAGTACCCACTCGTTGCCTCTTTGCGGGCGGTGCATTTCATACGATGGCATCGCTGCGGTGTTGGGTTCGGTGAGTGCCCAAGCCCCGATATGTTGGGCAGTGGCTAATTTGGGTAGGTATTTTTGTTTTTGGGCTTCGTTGCCGAAAGCGAGGATATGTCCGCACACAGCGGATGTGCGCCGCCACCGACAAACCCACCGAGCCGCATACACTGGCAATTTCGCTCACCACCGTCACATATTCAATATATCCGAAGCCTGCGCCGCCGTATTCGTGCGGCACTACTACGCCCATAAAACCGAGTTCGCCCATTTTTTTGAACAATTCTACGGGAAAATATTGGCTTTCGTCCCATTCCATCAGGTAGGGGCGTATTTCTTTCGGCAAAGCTGCGCACACTTTCGCGAATCATCGCCACATTTTCATTCAAAGAAAAATCAAGTCCGCACTTGTTGTTGTGTCTGTTTGTATCATTATGTGTATTTATGTGTTGTTGATTATGGCATATTTTTTTAAAAACTTATCATTAAAATAACACAAAGAAGCATTGCAAAATACGGCTTTTTCTAATGAATAACCTTTTAAAATTTCAATTCTGAAATCAGGTGCATTACTCAAAGCATCAAAATAATGTTTGTTTAAGCATTGGGTATCGGTAAAATTTTCTATCTTAAATTTTTCTTTTTGTTCTTCACTAATGCCTGCTAAATACCAGCTTTCTATTACTTCTTTTACTACAAAAATCCGTTCTTTTGCCAACAAATTGGCGTATTTTTCATATTCTTTTTGCTTCCTTTTACTGACACAAAAAGAAGCATCACCCCAGAATCAAAATCAGCTATAAAGATATAATCATTTCCATTTTTATCTAAAGTTTTGATAAAAGCCTCTGTATCTTTTTGTTGAGTTGTGCATATTTGATGATTTTTATAAAAGAAAAAGCCGAAACAATTAAAGGGCGAATGATTGCATTAAAAAAACGCTCGTCATCATCACCTTCTACAAATACATACAAACCGTTGTATGGCATCATATTTACATATCTAAAAGGTTTTGAATAAAAAGTTCGTCTATTCCCAAATCATTATCCAAAAAGGCTTTCACCATTTCTTTGTCGGCGGGTTTGACGAGTTCGGCGAAGCCCTTTTTATTGCGCGATACTAAAACCAAGTCGGAAATATGTTGCAGATGTTTTAAAACTTCGGGGCTGTGGGTAGTGATAAATATTTGTTTTTTCTGCGAAGCCTCATAAAAATATTGCATTATTTTAGCAATAAGCGAAGGATGTACTCCTGCTCCAGTGTTCTTCAAAAGCAATAACAGGTTTTTTTTCAAAAAATAATGCGATTAAAATGGCTGTAACAGAAATTGTACCGTCTGACAGCAAAAAACCGGGGATAAATGAATCGTTGTGAAAAGTTTCTTTTACTTTAAATAAGAGCGATTTGTCAAAAGATTTGTCAATACTGATTTTGTCAATAAAAGGCAATACATCTCGCATAAGATTAGAAAAAACTCCTGCTTTTTCCTCATCATCCAAAATCCTTTTCAGTACCAAAGCCAAATTTTCACCGTTTTCTTCCAATTCCGCTTTACCGATAATAGAGGTTTTTTCTTTGGCTTTGTTCAGGTCAAAATCATAAATAGTAAGTCTGATATTACAGGCAATTTTCCACTAAATAATTTTCTGCATAATACAACCACTTTGCTGGTTTATTAATGAATAAGTAAGCTGAATCCGAAAAATAGAATCCTTGTAATTTTATCTGTCAATATATACTCATTGCTGTCTGTAATTTTAAATATTTCTACGTTTTCATTATTTAATTTCTTTATCCTGAAATTATCTTTATACTCTTTGCTTGCTTTTGATACTAAATCATATTCTTTTATCAGTGTAAATAAATCCAAACATTCGTTTTTTTGAAAAGAATTATCTGTATTAATATCAGAAGACAGCTCAATGCCATATATACCCTGCATACTACTGTTAAAGGTTGTTCTATCATT
>JADJTG010000001.1 GCA_016711285.1 Sphingobacteriales bacterium | reverse complement strand
CCGCGCCTTGTTATCGTATGACATCAATGTATCGGAACTGAAAGCAGGCTCCAATAAATTATCGGGTACTCCTGAATTATCATTTGTACATATTGGCGGTTTCCGTCAGCGCAGCGAGCGTTTATATTGTCCTCGTTTTTAGCAATTACACAGCTATTTTGTATCAAAAGCAGTGCGTGAAACACCAATTTTATTCAAAAACGATAAATGGCATTAGGTAATTTTTTGTTAAAAAACTCCTTATGGCAACAGATTGATATTGAATAACTTTTTGCGATAGGCAGTATGATAAACCCATGAAGTTTCAAGAGCTTTATGGGTTTTTTATATAAAAGAGGTTGCCTAAAAAGCAACCTCTTGTAAAGGAGTGGTTATGGTCTCGGCGTTTCAAATTATACAAGTATAATTTTACTTTCGCTTCTTCTTTTCACTTTACACAGTATTGTTAATACTCGTCAAAATTGGTTTGAAAAAACAATTTTGATCACCCTTTAGTTCCTTTACAACGTAATAATTTCAGAATTATTGTACCACTAATTTTGGAAAACAGATTTTCCGTTAGAAAGTGTCAATTTTACGAAGTAAATACCTTCTGCACAGATGATACATCTAACACCATTTGTAATTGAGAAGGCATCTTCTCCATCTATTACACTCAATACGGTTCTTCCTTGTACGTCAATTACTTCTACCAAAGCTTTGTAAGCTACATCGCTGCTGTTGTTGTAATTGAGTGTCACTGATTCTGAAGTTGGGTTCGGAGCCATATTCGCAGAACAAATCACTTGCCGGGCGTAATAGTAGCTTTTTTGCTTAAATGAACTTTATTGTAGTTAGTACCCGCCGCTTTAATGGCAGCCACTTCATTGGTGGTAGGTGCAGGTGCCGCATTAAAGCAGGTGTTGGCTGCAAGGGCAAGATATACGCTTTGAATACCGAAGTTCCGGCAGCCGTAGCCCTGCAAGAAGCTGGGTTTCAAATCAACAAGTTTTCTGCCGCATAAATAACAGTATTAGAAGCAATTTGTAATGGTATTGGTAGCAGTAATAACCCAGCTTGTTCGGTAGAGTTGGTATTGGTTACGTTGGTAGTAACAGCGAGGTTGGCAGCCAAACAATTGGCACCGGTAACGGTGGTATTTAGTGTAAAAGAAGCTTTTGTGCTTTCACCCGATATGACTACCCAGTAATCACCGGCGGCAAGCAGTTTATTCAGGTGCTACCGCACGACTGACCTTCCACCACATGAGCGTCCATCAAGTCACCTTTGTAAGTGATAGTGCTGTTATCCAAAGGGTTAGTAGTTGTTTTATCGGGGCATACCACACTAGACAACAAAGAGATATTATAATTTTGCGCTACGCTGGAGCCGCTGATAGATAAAAAGCTACATTGTTTTCGGTAGCGGTAAAAGGTGCTGTAAAACTTGAACCACGCCGAAGTTCCGCGGTAGGGCAAGGAGCCGTACCTCCTGAATAGTTGCCCGCCTGTGGAAACCACCATTTCCGCAAATTCGCACAAACATTTAGTAGCACTGGCGGTTTTGGTAGTTCCAGCTCCGGCGAGGGTCATAATAGTCGGGTCGCCGCACAAAAATCCGGGTGCATATTCTGACACTTCAAAAGCGAAGGTGCCGGTTTGGGTAGCATCGTATGTTTCAGCCTGTATCCAAAGTGCAATATCCGTTAATTCACAGATAGGCTGTCCTTGTTGTTGCAAAGAAGTTAATAATCCCGACAAAGAAGGAATACTACCCGGCGGCAAATACAAGTGATTATTGTTGATGCTGTCTTTATCACCGCAATAAATGTTGGTTACTAAGAAATCGCTGCTTTGGGTGGGAGCAGGGTTCAAGCAGTCGATATCCAAATTAATGGTACACCAACCAAAAATAGGGTCTTCTGCTTTTCCGTCCACTTCTGCGTGGATAGCGATAGTAGGCGGGTTGTTGGTATACCCCGGATAGCTATGAAAACCCACTACCACCGAACCATCATAACTCGGAATAACATTGGCAGGGTGCGTAGATAATTTTACATACACATCGTGGTTTACCGTGCCTACACCGCAACTGGGTGATTGCTGAGGCGAACCCCACACATTGCCCACATTGCTGATAGTAAGTTTGCTACACGAGTTCACATAGCCCTCAATGGGCGGTGCCGTATTGCAATTATTAGAGCCTCCTACGTTGACGGTGTTTTGTGTACATTGCGCTTGCAATTGCCACGCACTCAACAACAGAGAGCAACAAAGCAAAATTTTTTTCATGTAATTAAAATAATTTTAGGATTGTTTAAAGAATAGAAATTAGCGTTTTTGCTGTTATTTATCATAAAATATCACAAATGTAAAAATAAATATTTTTATTTATAAAAATCAAAAAAAGGAATTGAAGAAAGCAAAATACAATGATATCACAGGTAAATGAAGGCAATAAAATGATGGATATAGAATAAAAAAGCGTAAAATTTTTTATAAACAGAAGAGCATAAATTTTTTTCAATATCAAAAATGGTGTATCTTACAAACACACACAAGGTACAACTCAGACAAACAGCCATTGAATAAAATTTTTTTATATTGATACTATTCTTCTTTTTAATCACAGATATAAAAAACTAAAAAAATCAACTTATCATTCAAACATGTCAGTACAGAATTTTACATTAAAAAGCGACACCCTGCAAGGTCAGGCAACCGAGCGCGAATGTTATAGCGGCTGCGGCGGGCGCAATGAGTCGCCGCAATTGAGTTGGAGTGGTGCACCTGAAGGCACGAAGAGTTTTGCGGTATTCGTACACGACCCCGATGCGCCGACCTCTTCGGGTTGGTGGCATTGGCTCTTGTTTGATATTCCGCGCATATCAGCGAGTTGTCCGCCGGCTCTAGGTGTTGCAGACAGCACAATGCCGCCCGCAGGTGCCATTCAAAGCCTCAACGATTTCGGAAATTGCCGCTACGATGGACCCTGCCCGCCGAAAGGGCACGGTATTCATCAATACAACATTACGATATATGCTTTAGATGTAGCCACTTTAGGCTTAGATAAAAACACATTGCCAGGCGGCGGTAGCATTTACGATGTACACACACGTTTTAGCAAAATCCACTTTGGTATTTTATCACCGCCGCGATTAAAAAATTATTTTTCTATTGCACGCGGCGACCTTTCCATTCGTAGCGTTTCCAGTTGCCTGCCCAACCTGCCCATACAATATAAATGATGTGCAGCAATTGGGCAGGTAAAAAATACGCATCAAATCGCCGCGCCCAAAAAAAGAAACGGCTTCTTTAAGAAAAAAATAATCGGCAATAATTTTTACAAATATCTGAAATATCCATACCCAGCACCACCGAATATCAAAAAGAGCCACAAGTGGCAAAAACAACAAACTCACATTGAGCAGATACACCCCCAGCAAAATGCTTTTTATTTTCCAGTCGTTGTATTGGTGGCTCTTGGAAGCCCAGCGAATACGCTGTTGTAAAAAATCTTTCCAAGTGGGGCAGGCAGCTGTGGTGACGATAGCGGCGGTATTTTTTAAAAAAGAAATACCTTGCGGATAATATGCTGCTATTTTCTGAATGAGCAACAAATCATCGCCGGAGGCTACGGTATCAATTTGGTCGAAGCCGCCCACTTCATAAAACACCGCTTTTCGTAGCTCAAATTAGCTCCATTTCCCATCAGCGAAAGTCGTTTGTGCAGCGATGCACCCGTGATGAGCATCATTCCGCAAAATCCAAACTTTGAAACCGTTGAAAAAAACTTTGCTCGCCCTCGAAAGCCACCGGAGCCGTGAGCAGGCGATAAGGATTAGTGTGATATTGGTGAGCAATGCTGCGCAACCAAAGGGGCGGTGTCGTACAATCGGCATCGGTGCACACAATAAGCGGGTGGCGGGCTTGTGCAATACCGTAAGCGATAGCCGCTTTTTGTAAGAGTTGATGTTTTTCCTTGTAAATATGCCGCTAAATCCAGCTTGCACCTGCGGCAGCCGAGGTTTTTCACCAAAAGGGCGGTGTCATCTTCGGAGTGGTCGTCCACAATAATTATTTCAAACAAAGCGGCGGGATAGTGTTGTGCGACAATGCTGCGCACACAATTTTCAATATTGGCGGCTTCGTTGCGAGCCGAATGATGACGCTGATACCTACTTGATGGCACAAAATCTTGCGGTACGCTGCTCTTGGGCAATTGCCGCCAAGCACGCACCTACACCCGCATCAGCACAAAATAAGCCACGGCGAGCGAGCAGAGCAAAACTTTTACCGACAATATGATCATCATTATTTTTCCCAAAAAAACATTCAAAGCACAAAAATAGTAGCTTTGGCGGTGTTTTGTTCAAGAATTTGTTATTGCTTCCAAGTCGTTCAGATGATGAATAAGATAAAAGTATGCAAATCAAAATGTTGAATGAATAAGGGCAATATATCTTCGCGGACAACCACTATAATATGCCTCTCGTGCAAAAGTGGCGGCGGGTGCTGAAATTGATGCAACAGCGGTTGAGCCGCCGCATAGAAACCCTCACGGCGCAATTCCAATTTTCCTAATTCATCTATAATAATGTAGCGGTAAGATAGGTGTAGTGCGGCATTTTCCAAAAATACGGTTGGCGCGTTCAAAGGCTTTTTGGTAAAAAGAAAATTTACCTACTTTTACGAGGTTGGCAGTGTCGGGCTGCAGACATTGCGCCTGAAAATAAATTTTTGCCGCAATATCGTACATCAAACGGCAATCGTGTACGTCCGGCATCAATATGCCCGCCACATCGCGGCGTGGGGCGCACCAATTCCACAATTCGGTGGTTTTGCCGCTGAACAGCACGCGAAAAAATAAAAATCGCCATAAAACTTACTATTTTTGCAAGCGGTTGAGCAATATTTTTTTAAAATAAAATTTTTTTAAAACACCTTACAAACAGCAATGAGGAAAGGTACATATTTTTTATTGTTTTTGATGATAATGACTTGCTTGTTTTCTTGCAAAAACGACAAGGGCGACAGCAGCAGCAGTGCAGGTCAGGAGGTAGTGTGGGCAAAACGCACCCATTTTAAAGTAGAATTCAATTCGCCGGACGAAGAAATAGAAACGATAGCGATGAAAGACCGCGAACTGATGGATATTATATTGGAGGCGGTAGAAAAAGGCGAGCGCAAGGCGTATGATTTTACGGCTTATGAGTTGCTGAGTGAAGAGAAAATCGCAGATATTTTTGTCAAACACGACACGATTTTGGTTGCCGACCCTGTAACGGAAAAAGAGGTGATGAAGCCGATAGAAAATCCGCTCAACCGCCCCGAAGTAAAAAAATTCCGTGTAAAGCAGGAATGGTATTTTGACAAGAAAAATTTTAAAATGAACAGCAAAATTATAGCAATGGCTCCGGTGGAGTCTATTTATAATTCAGATGGTTCATTTCGCGGTGATTTGCCTTTATTTTGGGTATATTTTGAGGGCGAGCCGCAAATTGCCAAAAAGCCGTAGTATTTTTCGGTGTTTTTTTTATTACTCCTGCACTACAATATTCGGTGTAGTGACGGTATTGCTGCGGTGTTTGGCGCGGTCTTCTATATATATGCTGTATGTTGCATTTTGCAGGGTGCTGCCGTCCGTGATGAGGGTGTGTTTAAGTACCACATCTAATTGTCCTTGAATGGGCACCGATGCAGGCGACAACTGCTGAATACGGTACGGATATGTAATACCGATGCGTTCGTCTGTGAGAAATAAGTTTTCGGCATCGGCATTATTTTCGCCCAAATCACCATCGGCATCTTTATAAGCAATGGTAAAAACAATGCTGTCTTTGAATGCTTTTACTGAAAGAGGCTGCGTGCCAATCAATTCAATTTCCGGTATTTCGGTAAATCCCAAATCGGCATCTTCCTGTTTGCAGCCCACTGCAAGCATTATAATGCCCCACAGCAAAAAAACATGACCATATTAATAATTTGGTCGTTTTCCAGCACAAAAGGTTCATTTTCCTGTGGGCGGTTGTTGCTCACCAAATTGCCATCGAGGTCGTAGGCATCATAACCATAAATGCCGACATTTATATCAGGACGCACGGCTACATCGCCGTTTATGTCTTTAGCTCCATTCAAAATCCATTCGTTGATATGACGCATTTCGGTAGCATTGAGTGGGGGTGCGTAGCGCGGCATACGCCCGAGTACCTCATCATCGGTGAGCAGCCGCTCGTGCAGCCAACTTGCTGCCGTATCGTAAGGCACTACACGAAAGCGAAATTCATAATCACCGTTATTTTTTATCACCTCCTGATACACCAACGTATTATAGGTTGATTCTACAGTGCGGAAATCCGCTCAAAAACGCCGCCATGACAACTCGGAATGGCGCATTTCGGCTGAAAAATCTGTTGGTGCAGGGCAGTAATATCGGAGGAGTCGAGCGAAGTGTAGGGTATTTGGCTACTATCCGAAGGCACTTGACTGATATTATTGAAAGGATTATCGGGATCGGGTGTTTCTTTTCCGCAGGATAAGGTCAATATCAATACCATTGCCGATATAAATGCTTGATAAAATTGATAATTTCTCATAATTGCAATTTTTTATTGGGTATAAAAGAAGCGCATCTTTGAGCGGAAAAATATATTATTTGAACGCGGCATATAAAGGAGTGCCATTTAAAAATCCACCGGGAATATCTTGATAAAAACCCAAAATATGAGCAATAGTAGGCACAATATCAATACTTTCACCTTGTATGGCATTGATGATATTGTTTTGATACACTTTATCAGAAGGACCTGCTACCATACAAAATATTTCGTTGCTGCCATCATCGCCGCCGTGGTCAATGGCATAACGCCCATACTCATCAACGATAGAGTTGGCTTCCCAGTCTCTGCCGTGTTCGGGAGCAATGATTAAGATGGTGTCGTTTGCCATTTCGGGTATGGATTGAATGGTTTGCCAAAGATGTGCAGCGGCATAATCGGCTTTTTGGAGATTATTGCAATATTGCGAAAAATTTCGGTGGCACACATCAGTTTCGGTCATATTTACCACACACAATTCCGGCTTAAAAGTGCGCAACACCTCTTCGGCGAGCATTACATTATACATGTCGCCATTCATTAAAGCATTTGGCAAGCCCCAGGATTCGTAATATTGACCCGTTTTTCCTTTTTGAATAAGCTGGCTCAAAAAAGCTTCAATGCGGGTTTTATTTTCGGGCGTATTACTAAAATAAGTATCTGCGGCGATAGAAGAGGCGTTGAGGGGGTTTTCAAAGTTATTATTTAAAAAAGTGCGCAGTTTGTTGGTTTTCAGTTGTTCAGATGAAGAAAAAGTTTTGCATACATCAATAGCTTCGTAGTTGTACAGCACATAGTTGGGCGAAATGAAGTTGGCACCGAAACTACTGCCATAGTTGGCATCGCTGCTGTGGGCGAGTTTTTCGTTTTCGCCGATGCCGTTGGATACCCACCACGTTTGCAAAGCGGAGGTGGCGGGGCTGCTGTGTTTGCGATAGTATTCCGGATAAAGTAGGGCGGCGGGTGTATTCGCTGAAACTAAAATCGGTTTCATTGACATAAGCTCCGGTCATTGCCACAGTATTGCTTGGTAGTGCCCCCGCCAAGGGCTGTTGTAGCGAAAATTTTTAAACAAGGTTGCCTTTTGCTGAAGGGGCTGCGGGAGCAAAGTATTCAAGGGCTGCACAGCATCAACAATATCGGCGTTGATAGCTTCATTACCGGCGAGTAAATTGGGCATCAGATTGCCTTCGGCTTTTTGTACCGACTCTATATTTCGGATACCTCCGGCAAAGAGGCAAAACACCACATGGTTGGCGATGCGGCTGCCGGTGGCGGCAAATAACCTGCCCGTAGGCAAAATATAGGGAACGCAAGCGCAGCAGTAGAAGCCAAAACGCTTTTTTTAACAAAATTACGGCGGTTCATACTTTATCAGTTTTTCTTTAATGTATTAAAAAAAGCGATATTCTTCGGAGGTCAAAAAAGTATAATAAATAAGCGAAGGCGTAATATCGGCATCTTTGCCAATAGCATCGTTCCAGTACCATTTTTCCATTTCGGTGGGCTTGCGGTGATAAAATTTTTGATAAGTATTTTCTACAAAAACGGGAATATTGAGCCGCATCTCAAAATCGGAAGGCAAAGGAGCATTATCACGTTTCAGGAAATCGCGAATGAGCATATCCGTCACCAAATCTTTATCGCCGATAGCGGCGTAGGTAAAAGCGGTTTGTTGCAATTCGGCGTTGTCAATGGGCTTATCAAACAAATCCGAATAAGCCAGGTGATAAATTCCAATTCTTTTTTATAATTGTTTTTATCAATAGTGCTTAAAGACACTTGCTCTTTATTGACCTCATATACCACCAATTTTTCTTGTTGGCAGGCGGCAGCGAGCAGCACTACGGCAGTCATCAACGACAGCAATTTGTACGACAGAGGTTTCATATTCCGAGATATTCGTTGCTTAATAAAATAGTTTTCAGGAGGGCTTCGCGGTCGAGGTTGGATTGGTAGGATTGCAGCAGGGGCAGCAACTCTTCGTTGGCAGGCTCGCGAAATAAATACTTTTGGTATAAACTGCGCACTTGTGCTATAAAATAGGCATCGGAGTTGAAAAATATTTGCAATAATTCATCAAAAGAAGTTCCTGATTGCAAAAACAACACACTTTGATAGCCGAAAAATATAGAGCCTCCGGCATCTGCTTCTTTCTCGGTGGCGAGTCGTTTCAAAAAATATTCAAAAACGCTGTTAATCCAGTCTTTTCCGAAGCCTTTGGAAAAAAAGAAAATACGCGTACTCACCAAGCGGCGGTGGAGTTCTATGATGTTGATATTTCCTTTGGTGTAGTCGTCAAGGGCATCGCGGAGCAAATAGAGGCGTTGAAGTTCCTTTTGATTTTCAATGAGCACCTCCGACAAATCGGGGTTATTGATTTCGGATTCCACTTCTGCTATATGATAGGCGATTTCGTCGGCGGTGGCATTATTGAGGAGTTGGTTATTCTCTTGCCGATATTGCCACAAGCGATAATCGGGGTGAGCAAACAGCAAATCAATAACAGCTTCACGGTCGGCAACAGAGCAGTTATTGCGGTTGAGTATTTCAAATACGGTGGTGTACTCTATGTCGCTGGGTTTTCTGCCCAAGAGCAGCAAAATGTTTTTGAAATAAAATTATCTTTTATTTCATTGGATATAGTATAATCTTCAGGAGCATTGTTGTCGCCAACTACTGCTATTTCTGTTTTGGTGCAAGATAAAGTGAACAGCAATAGAGTGCCGCACAAAATAAGTATCAAATATTTACCCATAGTTATAATAAATTATGGTTTTTAAAAATACCCCAACATTAACTTAAAAATAAAAAATATTGCATATAAAAATCAAAAATTAATACATCAGTCTGTGAGTATAATATTAGCAATAATAACGATACAAATACAAGATAAAATAAACTTTTTTTATTATTGTATAAATATAGACAGTAAAAAAAACAATAAGAGCATTTGTAATTGAGATTGGCTTATTGGGTGGGCTTAAAATGCTTGATATGTCGAGGTATTACAACAAAGTAACACTATTATGGGCGTTTTTAAAAACAGCCATCTTAACTTTGTATCGTTTTTATTTATCATCATCAAGTTACAAAAGCCGCTGATTAATTTTAAACAAAAACAGCTTTAAAAGTCTTGTATATTTATATTTTTTTGTAAGATTTATGCGTCCTCATCACAGAAATCAACTCGGTTTTTTGCTCATTACTGCACTGATAATTATTGTTATTCAGGTATTGTTGGGAGCTATCACACGGCTCACCGGCTCTGGTTTGTCCATTACACGTTGGGATATTGTTACGGGCACACTGCCGCCACTCAATGCCACCGCTTGGAATGAGACTTTTGTGCTGTATCAGCAATCGCCGCAATACAAACTACTCAACAGCACCATGAGCCTCGCCGACTTCAAATTTATATTTTTTGGGAGTGGCTGCACCGTTTATGGGGGCGCATCGGGTTTATATTTTTGTTGGGCGTATTTTCTTTTTTTGCTGCCACCCGCCGCTTAGACCGTCAAAATATGCGGCGTTTTGTGTGGCTGCTGTTGTTGTATGCCGCACAGGGTTTATTGGGGTGGCTGATGGTAAAAAGCGGTTTGTCCGAAAATCCTTATGTAAGTCATTATCGCCTTACGGCGCATTTGCTGGCGGCTTTGTCGTTGTTTGCTTTTATGCTGTGGTGGGTGGTGGAGTTGTTGCTGAACAATGACGACAAGTCGCAACAAAAAATAAATGCTCCCGCCCTGCGCCGCCTCGCTTGGGGGCTGAGTGCTTTGATACTGCTGCAAATTATTTTTGGCGGTTTTATGTCGGGGCTGAAAGCGGCGGGTTGGTATGCCACCTGGCCACAGATGAACGGGCAATGGATACCGGATAATTTGTTGCGCGAAGACCTTTCTTTTTTCTCAAATTTTGGCGAAAACCGCACCACCATTCAATTTACACACCGCATATTAGGATATTTGGTATTTATTGCTACGCTGTGGTATTATATAAAGGTACGCCACCTGCGCGGCAACGTGTATTTTGAAAAATGGATACATGCTTTGCCTTTGATAGTGTCGGTACAGGTGTTGCTGGGCATTATTACTTTGCTCACGGCTTCCGGCGACCGTGTGTCGGTGCTGTGGGGGGTGTTGCATCAGGCGGGCGGGCTTACTTTGCTCAATATGATGTTGTTTTTAAATTTTCAATATCGCAGCAAGCCGCAATAAAATGATAAATATTTTATTTTCAATGATTTATATTGTTGATTTTTATTGATATTTTTTTTATTAGACGTAATAATATTTGTGATATGTTTTGGAATATCGGTTCATTGCCTTTGCGTTCTGCTACAACTCCGCTTTGTTTGCAGGCTGCTACCTTGCGGCATGTTTCTGTCATTTTTGCCTTAGTGCAAGAAAATCGCGAGTATTTGCGCACTTGGCTGCCTTGGGTAGATGCCAACCAAAAACCCGCCGACACCTACCGTTTTTTGAAAAACGCCCGCAACAGCACTTTATCTGACGACCGAAAAGACATTTTTGAAATCCGCTACGAAAACCAATTGGTAGGTTTGATAGATTTACACGACTACAATCTCCCGCAACAATCGGTGGCTATCGGGTATTGGTTGGCGGAGGCGTGGCAGGGCAGAGGTATTGTAAGCAATGCTTGCACTTTGCTCATCGGCTACGCTTTTAAAAAGGATAAAAACTTAGAAAAAGTATTCATTCGTTGTGCGCTGGGCAACCTGAAAAGTCGCCATGTGCCGGAGCGTTTGGGCTTTGAATACATCGGTTTTGATACAGAGAAACATATCATCAACGGCAGAGAACATACGATGGGAGTATATTGTATGGAAAGGAAAAACTGGAAAAAAAACGATACATGATAGGTAAGTTTTGTTGCATTAAGCAATAAACCCCAAAAAAGTATAATTTTTGGGATACAAAAATTAAAAACAACATCAAAGAAAAAAAAGCATCTGTAATTGTACAGAGCAGGAGATTTTTTTTAAAATATACATGGCTTTTTTGAAAAAACCTTAAAAAGAAAAACGTATCCTAACCGAGTACACCAAAAATAGAGCCTTAATTTGGGTTGAATATTTATTTAAAACTTCATTTTTTGTATTCTGATAGCATTCGCAATAGCCAACAGAGCCACGCCCACATCAGCAAAAACAGCCTCCCACATGGTTGCTATACCCCCCGCACCTAATATTAAAACGATAAACTTAACAGCAAAAGCCATTGATATATTTTGCCAAACGATACGTTTTGTAGCTTTTCCTATTTCAATTGCCATAGGAATTTTGGAGGGTCTATCATCTTGAATCACGATATCGGCTGTTTCTATGGTTGCATCGCTGCCTAAACCGCCCATCGCAATACCGACATCACTTAATGCTATAACGGGAGCATCATTTACACCATCGCCAACAAAGGCAACCTGCTCATTTTGGGCTTTAATTTCTTTAACCTTATCAACTTTATCTTCGGGCAATAGTTCACCAAAAGCCTGATGTATATTGAGTTGCGATGCTACTGCTTGCACCACAGCGGTTTTGTCGCCACTCAGCATCATTATTTTTACGCCAAAGCGATGCAGTTTTTTCACAGCTTCGGCAGCATCATCTTTGATGGTATCGGCAACGGTGAGGTAGCCTATAAATACTTGGTTGTAGGCTATGGCAATAAGCGTAAAAGGTATTTGATACAATTTTTGCGGAAAAACAACAGCGTGCTTGTTGAGCAATTTGAGGTTGCCCACTAAAATTTCTTTTCCTTCCAGCGTAGCTTTTAAACCTTGCCCTGCAATTTCTTCTATATTTTCAAAGTGGATATCGGAATTTACGGCACCTACATACTCGTGTACGGCACTTGCCACCGGATGCGTACTGTGGCTTTCCAAAGCATTGACCCAATCTAAAATTTCAGTTTTGTTGTAGTCGGAATTGATAACAACTTCCTGTACCTTAAACACTCCCTCAGTAAGCGTACCCGTTTTGTCCATAACAACCTGCTTTATATTGGCCATTATATCCAAAAAATTGCTGACTTTGAACAAAATACCCTTTCTACTCGCAGCACCAATGCCGCCAAAATAACCCAGCGGAATAGAAATAACTAAGGCACAAGGGCACGAAATGACTAAAAATATCAGGGCACGATAGAGCCAATCTCTAAAATGATAATCGCTGACGAAAAACGAAGGCACAAGACAAATCAAAACAGCTAAGAGCACGACAATAGGCGTATAATATTTGGCAAACTTTCGGATAAACAATTCGGTTGGTGCTTTTTGAGAACTTGCGTTTTGCACTAATTCCAAAATTTTTGAGAGCTTGCTGTCTTTATAAGCCTTAGTTGCTTTTATGAGTGCAACTGTATTCAGATTTATCATTCCTGCCAATACCGTTTCGCCTTTTTGTTTGGTATCGGGTTGGCTCTCTCCTGTCAATGCGGCGGTATTAAAAGAGGCATTTTCAGAAAGCAGCTCGCCGTCTAACGCCAATTTTTCGCCGGCTTTGAGTTGTATAATATCGCCGATGGATACATTTTCAGCTTTGATACTGATAGGCGCATTATTTCGCAAAATAGTTACTTGGTCAGGTCTTTGGTCTAACAATGCCTTGATATTGCCTTTGGCGCGTTTTACAGCGAGTGTTTGAAACAACTCTCCAATTGCATAAAACAACATAACCGCCACACCTTCGGGATATTGTCCAATTGCAAAAGCACCTGTGGTGGCAATGACCATTAAAATAAATTCTGAAAAAATTTCGCCTTTTGCAAGGCTTTCAAACATTGATTTAATCACCGGAAATCCCACCGGCATATAAGCCAAAATATACCACAACAAACGTACCTGCCCTGTAAAAAAGGCAGGTTGGAGAAAATGATCAAAATAAACAGCCAATAGAAGCAAAAAGAGACTGCCGGCGGCAGGAAAAAACAACTGAATAATATTGTTTTTGGCAATGTGGTGTTGATGGTCGTGATCTTCTTCTCCGCCCTGCTGCTCTTCAATTAATTCTTGAGCGTTGGAATAAATTTTATCTTCAAGTGTACAACAAAGTTGTTTGCCGTCTTTATCGTATAGATGTTGGTGTTGTTGCATTTTGTTTTTTTTGTTGTAGCACCAAAAATACCGCAAAATTAAGATGTTGTGATAGGTGTATTGCCACTCTTTGAGACTTTACACAATCACAATATTAAGTACGCACACAAAAAAATCAAAGCAAACAGGATATAAAAAGGTACAATAATACCAAGCAAAAAAGAATCTTAAAAACGCAATCAAAAAATTATATAATATAATTAAAATATAAATTTCAAGGTATTTTTAAAATAAAACACCTGTTTTTTTTAAGAAAAAGCTCAATATTTAGGGGCAATACGGAAAATAAATGCTACCGGGGCTGGGGGCAAAATTCAAACCGCCGGTGATGCTGCCGCAGGCGATTTCGTCTAATCCGGCGGCTTCAAAAGCAGTAACACTTACCGTTTCGCTGTAGCGTGCTCCAAATAATCCGTAGCCGTTGCTTATATTGGTGTAGTTGGGCTTAAAGTCGCCGCCGTTTAAGCTGGATTGTGCTGCCAAAGCAATATCTTGAAAATTTTTCACATTATCGGTAGCGGTGTACATCGTAAAATTCATCGCTTTTAGTTGGCGATACACCGCCTCATTAGGTTGCATATTGGCAGCGATATAATTCATAAAATCTTCGGTGGTCAGTTGAGAATATTGTCGGCGAGTGCCGCCGGAAATTGCCGGAAATTCCTCTTTGGGGCGGCTTCTGAACAAATCCCACCGCAAAGTATCTATTTTCACCTGAGTAGGGTCGGCGATAAGTGTTTCGGAATACACAATATCGAGTATCAAATCATAAATAGCACCATTGTTGGCAGGGTTAAATTCAACTGCAATTTTGCGGTCGGGGCTAGTTCCTGTGGGCAGGGTAAGGTTGATGCTGGCGCTCGTTTTGGGCTGATGAATAAGGTATCTGAAAGTCTGACCGGGTGTTTGCGGCACATACGCCAATGGCGTAACCGCCTCTATCAAATTGCCACCGTCGGTAATAATTTTGAGTTTATAAGCGTGCGTACCCACCAAGCTATCAGCTCCGGCGGTATTGGTTTTATATAAAAAGAAAGGCTCATTGGCAAAAATACCCGCTTCTTTGCTCAAACCCTCATCGGCAGCATTCACTTTTTCAAAAGTATAAGTACGCACCACATTGCCCTGTACAGCAATAGAGCCATCTTCTTCATTGACCGTATAATTGGCGTATTCCTCTAAAGTAACGAGCGCATTTTTAAAATACAAAGAATCGGGGATAGCTGCCACTTCCAAAGCACCCGTATTTTTGTCCAAAAATGCTTTATTGATACGAATATATTGTACGTCTTTGGTTTGGTCGAGCAAGCCATATACAATGGTGTTTTCCTGCCAGTCGGCATTGACATCAAAGTCAGTGGAGCAAGCCGAAAAATATAAAACAATGACAAAAGAGCAGATAAATGCTATATTTTTGTATATCATAAAGCCAAAGTTACAAGAAAAGCCACTATCTTTATCATTCATACTTGTTTTTTTAAAAAAATGACGTTTTTATGACATCTTTTATAAAAAACAAAAAGACACGATATTTTTTTGTACAACTCAAAAAAACACAATACAATGAACAAAAAATTATTTTTTTTCCTTTTCATTTTTTCCTGTTTTGCCATTTTTAATGTAGGCTGTGGCAAAGACGATGACGATAATACCTCTACGACTACGCTCAACAATCAACTGACAGCCAAAGTAAACGGCACGGCTTGGAGCAGCAATACCACCGGCTATTCAGTGAGCATCAGCACCACCGCCAAAACAGTGACCATACAAACAGAAGGAGCCAACGACACACAAATTTATTTATTGGCAAAGAAAATACAGACGGCACACACAGTTTGTTGGCAGCCTCCTACACCGAAGGGGCGAGTGCCTGCACAGCTACTACGCCCATCAGTGGCAGCATCAGCATCACGCGCAAAACCACCGGCAAAGATGTAGCGGGTACTTTTAATTTTTCGGCACCTTGCAATAGCGGCACTGTGAGGGTCACAGAAGGAAAATTTGATTTGAAAAATTAAAATATCAACGTTTAACAATAATTGCAACCTATAAAATACCGAAGTATTTTATAGGTTTTTTTGTGGCGGAAATTTTAAAAAAATCTATAAAAAACAAAAAGCACGATTTGTAAAAAAATACAAACCGTGCCTTATTCATCTGCCATTGAGAGGTCGGAAGCGGATTCGAACCGCTGTAGCAGCTTTTGCAGAGCTGAGCCTAGCCACTCGGCCATCCGACCCTCTTCTTGATAGAAAAGTGGTACAAAGATAGTATGTTTTAATTATCTGCAAAAAAAATTTTTTCTAATTCCACAAAACTTTGGGCTACCACACCACCCAAAGGCGGGTTGAGTTTGGCGAGGCGCAGCCGAATTGATTGTACGGCGGGCAGTTCGCGGGCAACGGCTTCTACAATGCGATGCGCCACCTGCTCAATCAAAAGCGACCTGATCCGCATTTCGCGGGCACAAATTCCATACAGCGACTCATAATTTACAGTATCGGCTAATACATCGCTGCCTGCATCGGCAATATCCGCAGAAACACAAATACTTACTTCAAACCAGTTGCCCAATATTTGTTCTGCTTCATACACGCCATGATAAGCATAAAAACGCGCTTTTTCCAAACCGATGGAATATTTCATAAATGCCGATAATGATAAAATTAAAGATAAGAAATTTTAAAATGCCAAACTGCAAAAATAAACCGATTGAATTATCAAAAATACTATAATAAAAAGGCAGGTTGTAAAATTATAAAAAGGCAAAAATAAAATGGCTTTGTTTTGACAACGTAAGACATGTTTGTTTTTTTATTATAAATACATAACAAATGTTATTTATTTTGCAACATCTGAAGAATATTATTGTTGGACATATAAATAAAATATATCACACACAACAACGATAGGTGCAGTTTTATTGGAGTAAAAACTTATTTTACGAAAATTTACAAGTCAATTAAATACATAGTTTATTCCTAAACAATTTACAGAATACAAAAGTATGAAGCGTTATTTTTATTTGACAATGGTTTGTTGGATTTGCCTGACGGCAACCGTCACTGCCAAAGATTGGGTAGCTGCGGGCAGCGATACACCGCAAAACGCCAACATTGAGTTGCTTGCCACCGATGCCAATAGCAGCACCCTTCAAGTGCATATAGATGGTTTTTATTTGGAAGCAATACAAACACCGCAAGGCATTCAATACAGCGTGAGCATAGGTGAAAGCACTCCTATTCTGAAAAAAGGCTGTCCCGATTTGCCCAAACTCGCCACCTCTTTGCTCATTCCCGACCTCGCCGATATGGAGGTAGAGATATTGGGCAGTGCCTACATAGATTACGAAAACATCAGTATTGCCCCTCCAAAGGAAATTTGCTGCGCACCCAAAATCCGGCAGAAGTGCCTTTGGAATACAACGAAATCGTATATAATACAGATGCGTTTTATCCGGCTGCAAATGCCGCTTTGCAAACGCCCTACATTATGCGCGATTTTCGTGGACAAACCTTAATCATTTATCCTTTTCAATATAATCCGCAAACTAAAACCCTGCGCGTTTATACCGACCTTACTTTACAGATAAACAATATGGGCGGTATCGGTGAAAATCCTTTGTACCGCAACAAAACATTCACCGCCGAATACGAATACAACGAAATTTATAGCCGCCATTTTATCAATTATAAAAAAGACGACCGATACACACCCGTAGGCGAAGACGGCGATATGCTCATTATTGCACACGATGAATATGCAGCAGCGATGCAACCCTTTATGGATTGGAAAACGCGCAGAGGTATTCGCACTGAATTGGTATTAATGAGCCAAATAGGTACAAATGCTAACCAACTGAAAACATTTGTACAAAATTACTACAACACACACAATCTCACCTATTTGTTATTGGTGGGCGATGCCGAGCAAGTACCTACTGTTTTTACAACCAACGGCGGCGAATCTGATGTGAGCTACGGCTATTTGGCAGGAAATGACCACTATCCCGAAATTTTTGTAGGGAGATTTTCGGCAGAAAACATACAACATGTACAAACACAAGTACAAAAAGTATTGGATTATGAAATTCACGCCACCGAAAACGATAATTTCTACAAAAGTGTTTGTTCCATTGCTTCGGCGGAGGGACCCGGCGATGATAATGAAATGGATTACGAACACGCCCGCAATATGGCGAATAAGTTGCTAACTTATACCTATACTGAATCTATAGAAATGTACGATGGTACGCAGGGCGGCAACGATGCTTCCGGCAACCCTACGGCACAAATGGCGGTGAATGTATTGGAAGATGGAGCAGGTATTATTTTGTATGCTGGTCACGGCTGGGAAGAGGGCTGTGCCACCAGTGGAATATCTTCCAACGAAGTGGAGAGCATGAGCAATGTAGGAAAGCTACCTTTCTTTTGGTCAGTGGCTTGCGTAAATGGTGATTTTAGCGGAAAAACCTGCTTTGCCGAAGCGTGGTTGCGTGCTACCAACGGCGGCAAGCCAAGCGGAGCCATCGCTACTTTGATGAGTACCATCAACCAAGCGTGGAATCCGCCGATGGAAGGACAGGACGAAATGGTAAATATTTTGATAGAAAGCTACGAAAACAATAAAGTTCGCTCTTTCGGAGCTATTTCGTACAATGGCTGTATGCAGATGAATGATGTGTATGGCAGCGACGGCGATGAAATGACTGATGCCTGGACTTGCTTCGGCGACCCTTCTTTTATGGTACGCACCGATACCCCTTCGCCGATTATAGCTTCGCACGATGCAGCGATATTTTTGGGCAGTACTTCGTTCAGCGTGGTGTGCGATGCCGAAGGCGCATTGGTAGTATTGACTTTGGGCAACCAGATTATCGGCAAAGCCAAAGTAGAAGGCGGCGTTGCCAATTTTACATTTGACCCGATTACTGATGTGAATACATTTGACATCACCATCACCGGCTTTAACAAAATACCATATCAGGGAGAAGTAATGTCGATGGTAGCGGAAGGAGCTTTTGTTACCACCGAAGGCAAAACCGTAGCCGACCTCAGCGGCAACAACAACGGTGCGGCAGATTACGACGAAAGTATAAGCCTGCACTATACATTGACCAACTTGGGAGTTGCTGCTGCAACGGGCGTATCGGCAGTGTTGAGTACCACCGATGAATACATCGCCATCACTGACGACAATCACACTTGGGGCGATATAGCTCCCGAAGCCGTAAGCCTTCAAAATGATGCTTTTGCTTTCACGGTAGATTATTTTGTTCCCGACCAACACACCGTTATTTTTGATTTAACCGTTACGGACAGCGAAGGACACTCGTGGGTATCGCACCCCACTTTGCAGCTCAATGCCCCCAAATTACAAATCCTTGATTTTACTGCCGAAGAAAAAAGCGGCGATGGAGATGGAAAAATAGAAGCGGGTGAAATAATGACCGTTCATATCAACAACAACAACAAAGGACACGCAAATATGGGCAATGCCGTTGCCGCTATCAGCAGCGATGACAACTTTGTCATTATATCCCAAAACACCCAAAACATAGCAGCTTTAAATATAGAAACACCGATTCAAAGTTCTTTTGATGTTCAGATTTTGCCCACAGTAGCCGAAAACGATATATTTCATTTTACTTATACTTTGGCTCAAAATGATGAATACGGACTTACAAAAGATTTTGAAATGCTCGTGAATATAAGAGCCGAAGATTTTGAAAGCGGCGATTATACAACTTACCCTTGGACGGTAGCCAATAATTATCCTTGGACAATTGATAATACTCAAAAATACGAAGGTACTTATTCGAGCAAATCGGGCAGCATTGATGGCGGACAAAAAAGCATATTGGAAATTACAATGACGGCATCAGAAAACGGCATTATCAGCTTTTATAAAAAAGTATCTTCTGAACAGGACTGGGACTTTTTGAGGTTTTTTATTGACGGACAGGAGAAAGGTTCTTGGAGTGGCGAAGTAGATTGGTCGCAGGAGAACTATCCGGTAACGGCTGCTGAACATACATTTCGCTGGGAATACGAAAAAGACCCCTATTACAGTGCAGGTGAAGATGCAGCGTGGGTAGATTTTATTATTTTACCAAAATCAAATGATATAGTACAATGTGTCGCAGATGCGGGTATGCTTACTTTCAGCAATGCTGCCATTATTGCCCAAAGCACGCCTATACAAGCAATAAGCATAGGATTTAATGAGGACAATGTGCAGGTATATACTTTATTAGATGAGCAAAACAATATTGTTGATTTCAATCTTTCCGGTCAATTTGAAGTAGCAACATTAGGTACTTATCATGTAGCTGTACTCAATTATCCGGCTACTGCCAATATTGAAAATCTTACCATAGGCGCATCTATCCAATCTGTTACGGCTTCTTGCTATGATTTATACGTCAGCGAATACTTGATAGAAGTAGTACCCGATGAAGTGATAGGTATAGCAGAAGAAAAAGAAAATATACATTTGCAACTTGCACCAAATCCGGCACAAGACTTTATTTATTTGACTCTTGCCAATAATATGCCGCAACAAAGTAAAGAGCAGTTTGTGGCTATATACGATGCACAAGGCAAGCAAGTACAACAACAAGCAATACTTGTTGTGGCGGGCGGTATGCAGCAAACGTTCACTATTGATATAGCACATTTACCAAGTGGCATTTATACCTTGCAATTGCAAAATGATGCCGCAATCATAAAAGGCAGTGGTACTGTTTTTATCAAAAATTAAAATTGAACTTGTAAAAGATATTTTATCATACATCAAATTTTTTATAAGTAGCGCAGGAAGCAATTCTTGCGCTACTTTTTTTATATGCCAACCCAAAATATATTTTTTGCGATTAAAATACGCCACTAATACACAACTATAATTGTATTTTTTTCGTCTTGCTGTAAAAAAATGCTTATGCAGCAGGATCCATCTGTTCCACTTTCTATCCATCAAAAGGTATATATTTTCTTATTGGCAGCTTTGTTGTTCGGTGTATATTATTCGCGGGCAGTTATTTCTATCGGTACAGTATTGATGTTTGTATATGCGATTTTTGGAATAAGGGGTACAGTAGTAGAAAAATTGAAGCGATTTTACAACAACCGTACTTGGTTTTTTTTTTCGGGAATATTATTAGTATATATCGTATCGGGCTTATTGATTTCCGAAAATTTTGAAGCGGGTTTGGAGCAGGTGCGTATTCGTCTGCCTTTTTTGTTCGTTCCTTTTGCCATATCCTTGCTGCCGCGCTTGCCGCTTCGTTATTTATATGGGCTTTTGGTGTGGTTTTTGGCGATTTCTTTAGTATCTACACTTCCTGTTATTATTTATTATATCCAGCATTATCAACATATCCACACTATTTATTCACAGGGCAGCATTATTCCTACACCTATTATCTATGTGCGATACAGTTGGTTTTTAAGCATCGCTTTTATGGTCGCCGTTTATCTGGGCTATAAAAATATCAGACTATGGAAAAAATTTCGCGGCGAAAGGTTGTTGTATGCGTTGGCGGCACTGTATTTATTCGTTTTTATACATTTTTTGGCGGTGCGAAGCGGTATTTTGGGCGTATATGTGGTGTTAGTGGCTTTATTGGGTTTGCTGCTTCGGCAATCCAACACACGCCCTTGGGCATTGGCTATGCTGATATTTTTGTTAATAGCTCCTTTTGCCGCATATTATTGTATGCCTTCTTTTAAAAACAGGGTAAATTATTTGCGCTGGGATATGGAGATGTATCGGCAGCAGGATAAAGAGCATCGCTCTACGGATTATCGCCGCTTGGTATCGTTGGAGATAGGGTGGCGTTTGTTTAAAGAATATCCTTATTTGGGAACGGGAGCGGGCGATTATTGGGAGCAGGCGGTGGCGATATACAAAAGCGATTACGCACACATGGGCGAAAAAGACTGGCTTACGCCGCATAATCAACTGTTGTTGGAATTGTCGGCTACGGGCATTGTTGGAGCAGTGGTATTTATGACGGCATTGTTGTATCCTTTGCTGTATGCTCGTCGCTATCGCCATTTCCTTTTTCTCACTTTTTACCTCATTTTATTTGCCAATTTTATCGGAGAAACCCCCATAGAATTGCAGATAGGGCAGGCGTTTTTTTTGGTATTATTAGCTATTTTGCAGCAAATCAATGATGAAGAAAATAATATTGCCTGAAAAAACGCATATTAAAATATTTTTTTCATTTGATGCGGTTCTATATGAATTAAAATATGCCCGAGATTAGGCATTTCGTGGTGGAGGTGGTCTTTGAGCTGATGCGAAATAAGATGCCCTTCATGTACGCTGATGTCGCCATTGACGATTGCGTGTAAATCAACGTGATATTTCATTCCGGCTTTGCGAATAAAACATTTTTCTGTACCCAACACACCCGTCACCTGCATAGATTTCTCTCTGATTTCGAGGATTAAATCATGATAAAGATGCTCGTCCATAATTTCGCCTAAAGCGGGTCGGAATATCAGAAAGCTGTTGTAAAAAATAAACGCCGCCGCCAACAATGCCGCCCAATCGTCGGCAGCTTCGTAGCCTTTGCCGCCAACAATGGCAATTAATATGCCGCCAAAGGCAGTAACAGAAGTGATGGCATCACTGCGATGATGCCAGGCATCAGCTTTGAGGGAGGAACTGTTTGTTTGGCGGCTTTTTCGGATAACGATTTGAAACGAAATTTCTTTCCAAATAATAATAACAGCCAATACCCAAAGTGTCCATGTTTTTGGAACCTCGTGTGGGGTTTGTATGTGTTGAATACTTTCGTGAGCGATAATAGTGGCAGATATCATCAAAAAAGCCACTACAATAAATGTAATGAGGGGTTCTATTCTTCCGTGTCCGTAGGGGTGATTTTCATCGGCAGGCTTTTGGGCATAGGCAAGTCCCCACCATACCAAAAGAGAAGCAAAAATATCGGTAGTGGATTCAATGGCATCTGCGATGAGGGCGTAGGAATTGCCGAAAATACCAGATAACGCTTTAATAATAGCCAAACTTACATTGCCAAGAATACTGAAATAAGTGGTTTTGATGGCAATTTGCTCGCGACTACTGCTCATATCGTTACAAATACTCCTGCGTTTGCATATTCAAGCAAACAAAAGAAAGAGTATATTTTTTATTTAAAGTATTGTGAAAAAACACAGCACAAACGAACATTTGAAAATATTTTCAAATGAGCAATCAAGTTTTTCTATTATCTTCTCCTAAGAGCGATGCTCATTGATATTTCGCTTGATAATATTGATATGTTGTTGCGAGAGGCATTTTTTAGGCAGTGAAGTTTTGATAAATTCACGAAAATGTTTTTCACGTTCGTATTTTTCCATACAACGCGGACAAGCAGACAAATTTTTCATAAACATGGTTTGTTGCATTGGGCTGCAATCACCATCTAACAAGCGATAGACATTGTCCATACACTCATTACAATCGTGGTCAATTCTATTTTTCATTATAATCATCATTGTTGTTTATATTATAGCCTAATTTTTGAGCATATTCTTGTAATTTTTCTTTCATCATGTTGCGGGCGCGGTGTAAGCGCGAGCGAATAGTGCCGATAGGAATATCTATAATTTTAGCCATTTCTTCGTAAGTAAAACCCTCCACATCGCAGAGCAACACTACGGTTCTAAAATCAATCGGCAAAGAATTGAGTGCGCTCATTACTTCATCGCCCAGCATACCCTGAAATATTTCTTCGCGCAAGTCATAATAGCCAATGAAGTTGGTATTTTCATCAGAATCATGATAGCTGCTGATATCCTCCAACTCTACCTGCATCGGACGTTTAGAGCGTTTGCGGTAATCGTTGATGAAAGCATTTTTGAGGATTTTAAACAGCCATGCTTTAGCATTAGAGCCTTGCGTATATGAATTAGCAAAGCGATAAGCCTTTAAGAAGGTTTCCTGTACCAAATCCTGCGCATCATCTTCATCGTAAGTAAGATGAAAAGCAAAATTATACAAAGCATCGGCGTGAGGTAAAAACTCACGTTCAAAAATGATGCTTTGCATGGCTTCTTCAGTATTACGCGCTTTATCCATGAATTGATTGGGTTCGTGAATACGCCCTGCCTTATCTATATTTCCTTGTTGCATAAAAATAATAAATAAATCAAAAATATATCAATATAGAGCGAATCCACTATTTTAGTAGTAGCAGAAAGACCGCTAATATCGTTATATTATGAATATAAAAAATGATTGTTTTTAAAAAAAAGTTCCTGAATATTGATTAATTCATAAAAAACAATGCCAAAATATATATATATCACATACCACCTCTTGGAAATGGTAGATAGATAGGGCTATATTTCAGTGATTTGAAAACTTACAGTGTAATTTTGAGGTATTTTGGGTAATGAAATCCAATGATATTGCTCATGAATTTGGGAGCAGTCTCCGTTTTTACGGGCATAGATATTATAGATATAACGGCGACTTTTTACATCGGCTTTTACTTCGTATTCGTAAAAAACGGAGCAGGCAGCAAGGCGCGTGCGCTGTGCCAGTAGGCTTCGTTCTTCAAAGGAAATATCAGGAACTTTGAGATATGCCAAAGGAAGGTAATCGCAAGCTATGCTATCGTATGCCTGCCGGAGCAACGTATTCATTTCTGTATCGTTTTGAGCAATATAAGAGGCTTCGTTAAAAGCTAAACAGGTGGGCAGGCTAATGATTTCAACACCTTCAATATCAATATAATCATACTGCTTGCACGACCAAGCACAACACAGCAGCACACACACAATCAGATAGCGCAATGTTATCATTATCAGTATTTATCAAAGTATAAAAAAAATATATTTAAAATCCAATATTAACGCCGCCTCTGAAAATAAGCGGAGTGCTGTATATGCTGTTTTGATTATGCAGTACATCGTAGAGCACCTCGAGTACAAAATACGACCTGCCGGCCAGTCGTTGCTGTACGATAGCACCTATGGGCAGGCGGGTTTGTGAGCCGGAAAAACTATAATTGGAATTGGCGATAGATTCTTTATAAAAAAGTTGTTGAATTTCGGCGTGCAAAGAAAACTGCCTGAAAACGCGGTAACGGGCAAAAGCACCGGGTCCCCAGAGGTTGTATTTATAGACTAATGAACTGCGCCCATCTCTGAAATAATTATAAGCAAAAGAAGCACCCGCCGAAAAACGGTTGGTGAAATGATAACCCACCAAGGGCGAAAGGGAAACATTGGTGACATTACCAAACTGTACGCCCAAGCCGCCTCCCGTAAATACACGCTGCCAACTGAATTTGCCGTTATCGCCGAAGTCATCAGGAACATCATCATTGGCAGTACCGGAGTTATTTCGCGGCAAATTGGGGTTGTATTGCGCTTGCACCGCCAACTGCGTCATTATTAACAGAATGGCTACCAAAAAAAATTTTTTCATATTTTTTTTAAAAAAACTTAAAAGCTGTTGCTTATTGCAATAAAAAAACAAGATAAAGTGTGTTGAAAAAAATGGCTGAATAAATAATTTATACAGACGCACTTATCCGACAAAACGTTGGTCGGCTTCCATAACATGACCGCAATTTTTGCAGGTGCGCAAATCCAAAGAGCCATAAAAATGGCGAAAAACGGGTAAAAAATCTTTTTCTATATCGCTGAGTTTAAAATAGGCTTCGTAGAGTTTATGATTACATTTTTCGCAAAACCATAGCAATCCATCCATTGCTTCGGAGTGGAGGCGTTTGCGCTCTACTACCAAACCGATAGAGCCTTCGGAGCGACTGGGCGAATGAGGCACGCGGGCGGGCAGCATCATCATGTCGCCGGCTTGGAGCGCAAGGGGCACTGCCTTTCCGTTTTCCTGAATAGTGACGGTAATATTACCTTCGAGTTGATAGAAGAGTTCTTCGGTTTCGTTGTAATGAAAATCTTTACGGGCATTGGGACCTGCCACCACCATTACAATATAATCTTCGGCATCGTGATACAAATTGCGATTTCCAACGGGAGGCTTCAGTTCGTGCCGATGCTTTTCTATCCATTCGTTTAAATTAAAAGGACGTGTAGCCATACAAAAATTAAGTATTATGTTTTTTAAAAAAAATAAAAGTACAACATTTTACCCATACACAACAAGCACTCTGTAATATTTAACACAACTGTTGTTGTTCAGCAACAAATGCACCGCCGTAAAATTATTTGATTAATATGAATAGAAAAATTTTCCGGCAGAAAAAATTTGAGAGCAAAAGTACAGGCTTATCAATGAGATAAGGGTATATCAAAAAGGCTCTCTCACTGATTTCTTTCAGCAAGAGAGCCTCTAAAAGTAGTGTTTGAATAAGACAAACGCTGTTTTTCTTTTAAAAAAAACAGTATTAATCTATAAGCTCATCGTAGGTAGTGGCGGCTTTTTCGCGCGTGCCGGCTACAGTGCTATTGATGCGTTTTGCGGCGTTTTCAACAAAATCTTCGGCAGATTCGCGCAATTCGCTCATTTTTTGAGCTCCTTTTTCTTTCAGTTCATTGAGTTTTATGCCCTGACGTTCAGCGCGTGTTTGTAGTTCGTCCTGCAAGTCTTCAGCCAAGCGTTTCAGTTTTTTGCGAGTTTTAGCTCCTTTTTCAGGTGCTATCAATAACGCAATACCGGTTCCCAAAGCTAAACCTACAACTAAATATCCTAATCTTTTCATGATTTTTAATTAATTTTTTGTTTTTATAAAATATGATTATATAACGTCACTGATAAAAAAAACGTTTCAGGTATTTCAAAAAATGATGTAAATATATGTTAAAAAAGCCTTCATCTTTTTTGATTTGAAAAAGATGAAGGCTTTATAAAATTAAGCTACAAAGCAGCTATATTCATCAATAATAAATTAAGGCTCTATCAAGAGTTTTTGTACAATTTGCTGCGTTCCGTTGTTCCATTTTACCAAATACACACCCGGCACAAAACCGTTAGTATTCATTTGTAAATAAGGATTTGTATTGTTGCTTTCAATATGATAAACGGCAATTAATTTTCCGTTCAAATCCTGTATGCTGATATTTTGTTTGGCAGCATTATTCATTTGCAAAGGTATATGTACATTGTCGCGGGCAGGATTCGGATAAATATTAAAGCCTGATTTATTATCATTGTCGGCAGGCAGTTGTATTACACCAAATTCGTTGATGACACCGCCGCCATCGTTATTTTCAGCAATAGCAGGCATTGCCTCAAAGGTATCGCACCCACCCACTTGAATATGATACAGCACCGTATCGCACTCGCCGGCAGCATTGCAGGCCACTACTTTCAGAAAATCTTCTACATCATAGGTTTCAAAACCCGGAATAGGCGTGTATCGCAGGCAGTTTTCGGGCAATAGATGCACCGAGCAGGTGGTGTAGAAAGATTGGATAAAAGTAATTTCCAAGGCATCGTCAGACGATAAATCGCAAAATTCGGGACACAACACAAGCGGAGTCATAGCTTCGGTGCATACCGAAATTTCATCGGTGCAAGCAGGGCAATCGTTTCCTACGGTGATATAGTAGGTGGCAGTACGACATTCGTTGTTTGGATTGCATATTTGTATATATACCGTATCCTGATAAATTTGCGCCAGAGCCTGATAGTTTACACAATAGTCATCAGATACAGCAGAAGCGGCGCAATTGTCGTAAGCGCAGGTATAAGAGGCAATACTTTCTTGGTTAATAATAGAAATCATCGGACACAATTCAGCACTGCCGCCTGTGGGTATGCACAAAGTGATAAAAGTATCACCGCTGCCGTCAGTATTTGAATTTTCATTTCCTCCTGTGACACAAGCAGTCTGACACATATCGGCATCGGAATATATGGCGTTGATATAATCTACACCATTGACAAAAGTGCTGCAACCGCTAATGCCTGTACATTGATTATTAATCATACCATATCCCAAAAATGCTTCGCAATCGCCAAAATCAACATTGCTCAAATCGGCACAAGCCGAAGCAAAAATAACAGCATTATAATTATACACTTCTATCACTTGGCAGCAAGTACCTATTTCCACTTGGTTGCAGTCGCTTAAAGTGAGGCACACTGTAAGAGGTGTAACAGTAGCATCGGCTTGCGGTGTGAGCGAGATATTGCAAGGATTCATTTCATTGCTGCTTTGTCCGTCTCCAAAATTCCACGTCCAAGCACATACATCATTATCCAAAGCCACATTTTCATTAAAGCAATAGGAGCCATCGGCATTGACGGTGTAAGTAAATGAACCTAAATCGCAGATGGAAACACAAGCACCATTTTCGTAGTTTACAGCACCGGCACATTCAGCTTCGCAAGCGTTGGTATAGGTAATGCCGTTGGAGCAAACAGGTGCGTAAGTATTGGGGCAATCACAATTGTTCGTGACATCTTCGCAAGTGCCTTCGGTGTAGTTGAATATACCGGCACATTGAGCTTCGCAGGCATTGCCATAAGTGATACCATCGGCGCAAACAGGAGCGTAGATATCAATGCAGAAACAATTATTTGTGCTTTCCCACAATACAATATCATTGGTCATAGCATTAAAGTTATCGCAATAAGGATTAGTGGGAGGAAACGGTACGATAAAACCGCCATAACTGCACAATACATTACCTTCGCAATCATACAAAGTTATATATGGGTAATCGGCGATAGGGCAAGAGTTGCCACCATTGAGGGTATAATAAAGCGTGCTGCCTTCATAAGTTACCTGATGAATAGACAACAAGCAATAGCCCTGTGCATTGGTGATAATATTTTGTAACCAATCTAATTGCAAAGGATTAGCAATTTCGCCGCAATCTGCAACAACGGGAGGATTGACTTCGCAAGCACCTTCGGTGTAGTTAGACACACCGGCACATTGAGCTTCGCAGGCATTGCCATAAGTGATACCATCGGCGCAAACAGGGGAGTAGATATCAATGCAGGAACAATTATTTGCACTTTCCCACAATACAATATCATTGGTCATAGCATTGGCAAAGTTATCGCAATAAGGATTAGTGGGAGGAAACGGTACGATAAAACCGCCATAACTGCACAATACATTACCTTCGCAATCATACAAAGTCATATATGGATAATCGGCGATAGGGCAAGAGTTGCCACCGTTGAGGGTATAATAAAGCGTGCTGCCTTCATAAGTTACCTGATGAACAGACAACAAGCAATAGCCCTGTGCATTGGTGATAATATTTTGTAACCAATCTAATTCTAAAGGATTAGCAATTTCGCCACAATCGGCAACAACAGGAGGTACTACTTCGCAAACACCTTCGGTGTAGTTAGACACACCAGCACATTGAGCTTCGCAGGCATTGCTATAAGTGATACCATCGGCGCAAACAGGAGCGTAGAGGTCAGGACAAATACAAGGCGGTGCGGCTTGCCAGATTACTTCCTGACAGATGATATTTTGCCAGAAATTATCGCAAAAAGCAGTATCATTTTCTTCCCAAATAATCAAACCGCCGAAGCCACATACCGCATTTCCTTGACAATCATACACATAAGAAGGCGCATCGAGACAAGGGAAGCCATTACTGATATAGAAATAGCTTTGCCCATTGGCGTGTGTGATGGCAGTAATGCTGTTCAAACATTCCTGACCTACAAAACCGCTCAACCAATCCAATTCAGCCAAAGGATTTTGTACATTGCATACTTGGCAAGCAATGGTCGTAGTGTCGCTACCACATTCGCCGTTGGTATAGTCATATACACCGGCACATTGAGCTTCGCAGGCATTGCCATAAGTGATGCCATCGGCGCAAACAGGAGCGTAGATAGCAGGGCAAACACAGCCTGTATTGCAGTCTGCCAGTACTTCTACAGTATATTTACGAATATAAATGGTATATTCTTGGAAAGAACCGTCGGCTGTGATTTGGATACCCGTAGCCGTAAAAACAAAAGTATCCGTACCCAAAAATCCAGAATTAGGAATATAGGTAAAACTTTGTTCCCATGGCTGTCCGGTAAAAGAAACCGTACCATTTTGCGGAGCGAGTGTTAAAGCGACTCCTTCTTCATCACCAAATGAACCCAACATATCGCTGAACATTACAGTGGTGCTGTCGTTGAGACAAATACTGCCATAAATATAGGTAGTATCGTTGGGGATAATATTACATTCGCCGACAACATAATCAAATACACCACTACACTCAGCTTCGCAGGCATTGATATAAGTGATACCATTGGCACAAACCGAGCATAGCCGAATTCTTCGCCGAAGCAAGGCGGCGGAGCAGTCCAAATTATTTCTTCACAAATAATATTTTCCCACAGTGTATTACAGATGCTGTCGTTATTTTCCCAAATAATCAAACCACCAAAACCGCACAATTGATTACCTTGGCAGTCGTAGAGATAAGAAGGTACATCGGTACACGGAAAACCTCCGCCGGGTATAAAAATAACTTTGACCGCTACTGTGTGTAATCATCGTAATACTACCGATACATTGTTGCTGTGTAAGAGCAGCGAGCCAAGGCAAATCGGTCAGCGGATTTTCGGTATTACAGCCATTGCAGTCGCTTGGGATAGGGCTGCACTCGCCAACACTCCAAGAAGTGATACCATTGGCGGTGGCGGCACAAGTATTGGGATAAGTAACGCCATGACAGCCACAAACCGGCTCATAAACATCAGGGCACAAAATATTTTGGTATTGTATTGCCAACGCTGGTTCGTATTACTCGGCGGGAGTAGCACAATTAATTGCATAATACACCATATATTCGCCGTTATCCGGACACACCATCGGGTTTTGCTCAGGAACACTTGAACTGAATTTAATCACATCACCTACTGCAAAACCAAATTCGCTGATATTGGAATTATAGATATAAGAACCATCTGTGAGAGCAATAGCTATACCGCTAAAACAAGGAGTATTTACTTCTACTATTGTACCGAACTGATTATACAGGCAATCGCCGCAATTCCAAAGCGGTGCGCCCAAAGCTACAGCAGTTGTATAAAAGTCGGGTAATATTTCAAAGCAGTTGCCACCGGCAATACCGCCGTCTGTGCAAACCAATGTGCCGTTGCCATCAAAAATAAGTGTTTGTACATCGGCGCAGGGCGCGTCCGGATTAGGAGCTAATACAAAATAGCTTTGCTCATTATAGCAATATTGTTGCAAGCTATAACCACAAGCGCAATCTGTGCCTATATTGCCGATAGCTGAAGCCAACCAGGGTAAATCAGATGCGCCATAAATGAGTGTGCAGTTGGCGGGGTTGATATTACATTCACCTTCAACATAAACAAATACGCCATTGCACTCTGCTTCGCAGGCATTGCTGTAAGTGATACCATTGCCACCGCAAACAGGCGCGTAAATAGCAGGGCAAATACAATTGCCGCCCGGATTTACAACCTGATAACAAGTGATATTTACTAAAAGTCCTGCCATACAACTAGAAGCGGCATCGGCGGCAAGATTATAATCAAAATGAAGTGTCATTCCCGCTGTCAAATTTAAACCAAAAGGCACGCTTACAGGCTCTAAAACAGAACCGTCTGCTAATTGTATCACCAAACCACAACCATCTAAACCCGTATAATCAACCACAGTACCCGAAGTTGCATAGGTACAATCATTATTATTTCCACAATCAGGGTTAATATTTACCTGATAATAAAAATAATCAGTGGTCATACCGATAGTGGTAAATACAGTGAGCGTATAGAGTGTGCTTTGTGAAGGAGCTACCCAAGCCGCAAAGCAGTTATTGGTACAATTTAATGACTCTGAAGGATTCCACGTAGGAAGGGCATTGCCCAACATTCCCTCCAATCCGATAAGAATAGAATCTCCGGCGCAAATGTTATATACCAATGTGTCGGAAGCAGGTGGTGGGGCGATACCCATACAAAGCGTTTCGCAGGCTTCGAAAGATGAATAAAAATATTGGCTGTAATCTGTTCCGTCTATGCTCCAATCGCAGCCACTTACAGAAACACACTGACCGCCGACATAAGCCACGCCCAAAGCCATATCGCAAACACCAAAATCCAAACCTGCCAAATCTAAACAATTACTTTCTGTATTGCAAGCACCAAAAATATAGTCAAATACACCTACACACTGAGCTTCGCAAGCATTGTTGTAGGTGACACCATTGGCACAAACAGGGGCGTAAAAATCTGTGCAAAAACAAGGATTAGAATTGCTCCACAACAATACATCATTGGTTTTTCCGGTGATAAACCCATCGCAATAAGGATTAATAACAGGCGGATACATCGGATAACCGCCGAGAGCACATAATTCGTTGCCTTCGCAATCATAAATGATCATATTAGGATAATCAATGGGGCAAAAATTGCCGTTGCCACTGACGATATAATAAATCGTATTTCCTTGATAATCTGCCTGATGAACTTCCTGCACACAAGGCGATGTATTGATGACATTTTGCAACCGCGGAAATCCAAAGGATTGACGGCGGAATCGCAAGTGGCAACAAAAGGCGGCGGAATAGGGCAACTGCCGGGCTACATAGCTAAATACGCCTGCACATTCGGCTTCGCAGGCATTGCCATAAGTGATGCCATTGGCACAAACGGGATCATAAATAGCCGGACAAGCGCAAGGCTCAACAGTAGGAGGAGTCCAGATAGTAGTTTGGCAAGAGATATTATCCCAAAAATATTTACAAACCGCTTCGCCATCATTATTGTGCAAAATATCATCGCTGAAGGCACAAATTTGATTGCCATTGCAGTCATACACATAAGAGGTAGCAGCAGGGCAGTTACTGTTATTGATATAAAAATAATAACTGCCATCATTTTGAATGATCGCATCAATGGCAGCCACACATTCCTGAGCAGTAAAAGCAGCAAGCCAACCCAATTCGGCGATAGGATCACTCACATCGCATACTTGGCAGGTAGCTGTAGTAATACTGTCATCGGCAGACGAAACATCAACGACCGGAATAAAAATGATACTGTCTCCGCCACCGTGGTGGTATAAAAAGAGTATCGGGAACACCTATAAAAATGGAGTCAAAAGGGGGTATATCAACACCACCAATATTAATACTATCCACGACTGCATCACAGACTCCATCAACATAATCAAAAACGCCGTTGCACTCAGCTTCGCAGGCATTGCCATAAGTAACGCCGGCAGCACAAACAGGTGCATATATTTCTGCACATACACAATCCGTTTGAGCATAATTGATCAGCGGAAAGCAGTAAAGCAGCAGCACCCAACAACATCGAATAATCAGTAATTTTAAATTCATATAAAAAAAATTAAAATAATTTTGTAAAAAATAAAAGACAAAGTTAAGGCTAACTAACAACTCTATATAGGACAGTTGTGTGTAAAAATAGCGATCAATAATCTTTATGACATGATATGCCTGATTTGACCTTACAAAGGTGCTCTGTTTTTGTTGTTGTTACAAGAATTTTTTTATGTATTTGTACCTTATTTTATTGTTATTTTTATTTATAAATTATTTATTAATAATTGATTAATGATATTTTTTGTACATAAAATATAAAATATTTTTTAAAATATTTTAAAAAATAAAGAATAAAAAGCGTTTCTGACAATAGTGTGTAGAAAAGCCCTTACATAGAAACAGATATATCATATTTAGTGAAAATTTAATAAAAAATATATACCTTACAAGCCTGAAAATTCAGGTGCTATTGCATTGCTCCATTGACAGTATATTTTTATAATTTTAAAAAACATACATTATATTCAATGAAACATTATATTTTTTACTTACTATTTATCTGTTGTACTTGGAATCTGCTCGTGGCACAAAGCGGAGATACAACAGTAGTACAAACATTTACTTTTCAAACCCCTAATCCGCCCGGCTTGGAGTACTTATAGCGGTGTATTCGATTTTCCTGATGGCTCGGAAAGTTATCAGCGTATTCTTATGGTACAAACCCTCAAATGCGATGCTGCTACCAATCAGGACAACTACCCTGCGGCGAGTGGGATTATCTTACCTACACCTACGTTACCGACAGCAGTGGTGTTTGGGACTCTACGCGCTATGTAATACCCAATTTTTTAGTCAATGACAATGCCGTGGACGAATACGCCTACACAGCGTCACCCACTTTTCCTATTATCAGCAGATGCAGCAGGTTGCAACATATTCACCCAACGCCGTTTTTCAAAATTTTTCTTTGAGTTCCGGCATCATCTGCCGCCGCCGTCGAGTGGCAACGCTGTACGCCATCAGTACAAATGGACTGCCGACGAACTATGGCAAAAGCGGTTTGAGTGCGGGCGAAATAGATGCTTTGAGTTTTGAAGTGCAACAAGAAGTACCCTCAAAACTTGCAGCTGCGATTAGCCAACACGCTCAATAATTTAGAAAATACATTTTTAGAAAACGAATCTTTCAGTACTGTATATCAACAACACAGCACTTTGAACAGCGGAACAGCTACGCTGTATTTTAAAGAGCCTTTTCTATGGGACGGTGCTT
This sequence comes from Sphingobacteriales bacterium, assembly GCA_016711285.1. NCBI lineage: Bacteria > Pseudomonadati > Bacteroidota > Sphingobacteriia > Sphingobacteriales > Sphingobacteriales bacterium. Next base: position 2,304 of record JADJTG010000001.1, on the reverse strand, counting down.
CGGATATTCTGTTAGATATTTCATTTTATCGTGATGCAGCCGCACCCGAACCCGTATTGATGTGGGAAACTACCCCTTCCAATCAGGTATGGGCGAGCAACAGTGGTACATATTTGGAATTTGACGGTAGCGGAAAATATGTAAATCTGGGAGCAGGGCGCAAATCAGCGGCAATGCACCGCGTACCATAGAAATGTGGGCACGTGCCGAAGCCTTCAACGATGCGGGTATTTTTCAGGCGGGCAATACCCGCTCCGGTAGGGCAGGATTTTCGTTGCGCACCATGACCACCAACAACCTGTGGCGTATGCAACAATGGGGCGCACCCGATTTTAATGTCACCTTAGCCAACAGCCTCAACAACTGGCATCACTACGCTGTAGTATATAACGGCACACAAAACATTAGTATATTACGATGGCAATTTAGCCGGACAAAAACATACAATATCAATGCCGGAGCTCAGGATTTTGGCTGGCGCGTTGGGATAATTCTTATTTAAAGGAAAATAGACGAAGTGCGTGTAGGAATACTGCCCTCAGTGCTACTGCGATTGCCGATTGGAAAAACAAAAAAATAGATGCTTCGCACCCCAATTACAGCGACCTGAGAGCCGATTTTGGTTTAGATGAAGCGGCGGTGTTGCCGTCAATAGCAATGCCAACAACCTCAAAGGATATTTAAAATTAAAACCCCAATGGAAAAAATGGCAAGCCGCAGAGATTAATCATTTGGCAAGCAATAGCAACTTACGCCCACTCATCACCTTTTATCGCAGCGAAGAAGCCGCCCAAGTTCAAAGTATCAGTGTTACTGACTACCATTCAAAATGAATATGATGTATTGAGTACTATTCAATAATCCCGATGGTTTTAAAATAAGAAGATGACGCACCCAATCACCCCAAATTGCCCACCGACACTTTGTATGTGGAAAGCGGGCTATTCTTATATTTACGACCAAAATGGCAACAAAACTGACCTGTTGCCATTGCTCCGCAACAAAGTATTAGCCGTCAGGACAAAACCTATTACAGTCCGGGGGTGCGCTACGAAATCGGACGCTACATCCCACCTGTACGGCATCAATTTAGATTTAGGAGCGGGCTTTTCGTGGGTATATGATGTCACCGATTATGCACCTGTTTTTTGCAATAAAGTGCGTCTTTCATCAGGCAATGCACAAGAATTGTTGGATTTGAAATTTTATTTATCAAAGGCACGCCGCCGCGTCCGGGCTGCGTATCAAAAATCTGTGGAGTGGCAATTTTCTGTATTCCGATATATCAAGTGAAAAAAATGCGAGCCGATAAGTTTCAAAGTGCCCGAAAATTTTGAGGCATTTAAAGTAATTACCCGCACCACGGTCACGATTTTCCATCGCCGAGCGGTTGTGGTGAATTTTGAAAAAAACCCATTATTTAATTGTCAATGCACCCGCACGCCGCAGTTTCAATGGCAAGTATGGAAAGAGTGCGCCGACAATCCTTTGTATCCGCAGGGCGGCACTTGGATATTTGACGGGAGGCGGCTGGTGTCCGGGCGATGTGGTGCAAACGTTCGGAACACAACGTAAGCCATTTGGTAAATGCGGGCCCAGAGAAAATAAATGCTTTTGATTACGATATGCAGGCGGCAACATCGTATCAGCCGCAGGAAATTATGTATTAGAAACACAATTGATTTCTTATGGTGTGGCTAACTGTAAAGATGTGGCTATTGAAGACATTATTACTCCGAGCAGAAACAAATCCATCAGCGCAAAAACCCCATTTGTAGGCAACCCCTCATTCCCGTATTCAAAACACGGACGCGATACGCTCCCGCAGTGTGTTGATAGGGAATACGGCATCAAGTCGCCAGCACTCACACTTTGCCCTGTTACTATCGCTGGGAAGGTGTGCTGCCCGCAAATGGCTTCTGCCCGATGTTACTTTGCCTTGTACAGTCAGCTGGACTAACCTCAATCCTGCCCCAATCGGTATTTTTGCCCGTGTGTGAACCCGATTATACCAACCATAATTCACTGCCAACAATTATATGGAGTCGTCTTTCATTGCCTCCACAATACGAAAGCGGAGCTTGTGTGTTCAATTTTAAAACCAACAATGAGCCACAGGAAAACGACTATTCTTTAAAGACCACAGTGGAACGGTAATGTATCAAAGTGCTACACCGCTACCACAAGTTAATAAAAGCCTCACGAAGAAACTTTGTATTAGAAAGCTGACGGCTGCTATGTGGAATTTAACGACAGCGATATGAGGACAGTTTGGAAGTTTTGGTATTTTCCTGAAGACGGAGC